>DATAJN010000379.1:0-11391 GCA_036262105.1 Ilumatobacteraceae bacterium | reverse complement strand
CTCGGGCAAGGGCCAACACGCCGGTGCCGACCAGTGCATCGTGCACGACGACGTCGGCGTTCTGCAGGCGTCGCAGGCCGCGAACGGTGAGCAGTTCGGGATCGCCGGGCCCGGCGCCGACGAGCGAGATCACGCGGCCTCGGTGATCATCATGGCGCCTGCCGTGGTGTTGGTCGCTTCGTCAACGAGGATCAGGCTGCCACCTTCGCGGCTGAGCTCGTAGGGCATCGCCACGATCGGCTCGCTCAGCGAGAGGCGCACCATCGCCAGATCGTTGAGCGCGATCTGGTCGGTGGCGATCGGTTCGAGCGTGTGCAGGTCGTGTCGGTACTCCACGGCATCGACCACGGCGCGCCCCACACGGGTGCCGTGCTTGAACCAGTAGCGCGAACCTTCACGCAGAGGTTGATCGATCATCCAGCAGACATGCCCTGACACAGCTTCCGTCGCCGGTGAGACACCGGCCACCAGCACGTCGCCGCGGGCGACGTCGATGTTGTCGGTCAGCGAAACCGTGATGGCCTGACCGACCTCGGCAACGTCGAGCTCGCGACCGAACCGTTGCAGACCTGACACCGTGCTGGTACGCCCGCTCGGCATGACCGTGACCGCGTCACCGACTGCCAAGGCACTCCCGGCGAGCCGGCCGGCAAAGCCGCGGAAGTCGGAGCCCTGTGGTCTGATGACGCGCTGCACGTCGAGACGTGCCGGAGACACGGCCACACCCGAGGCATCGAACGTCTCCAACCACTCGAGCAGCGATGTGCCCTCGTACCAGGGCGAGCGTTCGGAAACTGTGACGACGTTGTCGCCGTGCAGCGCGCTGATCGGAAAGGCCACGACGGGCACGGGCGTGGGCAGAGCCTCGACGTACCCGGCGAGATCCTTGGCCACGGAGTCGAACTCCCCCTCGTCCCAATCGACGAGGTCCATCTTGTTGACGGCGAGAGCGATGGCCTTCACGCCGAGCAAGGAAGCGATGAATGCATGGCGGCGGGTCTGTTCGAGCACACCGTGACGGGCGTCGACGAGTACGACGGCCACATCGGCCGTCGACGCTCCGGTGACCATGTTGCGGGTGTACTGGGCGTGGCCCGGGGTGTCGGCGACGATGAAGCTGCGTTGCGGCGTAGCGAAGTAGCGATGGGCGACATCGATGGTGATGCCCTGCTCGCGCTCGGCGCGCAATCCGTCGGTCAGCAGCGCAAGGTTTCGCTCGCCATCGCCGTAGCGCCGGCTCGCCTTCTCGACGGCGGCCAGCTGATCCTCGAACACCGTCTTGGTGTCGTGCAACAAGCGGCCGATCAGAGTGCTCTTGCCGTCGTCGACGCTGCCGGCGGTAGCGATTCGAAGCGTCGCGAGCGTGGGAAGTGCAGTCATCAGAAGTAGCCCTCTCGTTTGCGGTCTTCCATGGCGGATTCGCTGAAGGTGTCGTCGGCGCGAGTCGCGCCGCGCTCGGTGATTCGAGCTGCGGCAACCTCGGCGATCACTTCGTCGACGGTGGACGCTTGCGAGCGAACTGCACCGGTGCAACTGGCATCGCCGACCGTGCGGTATCTCACGGTCTCCACCAACGACTGCTCACCGGGCTCGAGCGCGACCGGCCCGCCGACCGCGAGCAACATGCCGTCGCGAGCGACGACCTCGCGCTGGTGGGAGTAGTAGATCGACGGCATCGGGATCTGTTCGGCGGCGATGAACTGCCACACATCGAGCTCGGTCCAGTTGCTCAGTGGAAAGGCGCGCAGCTGCTCGCCCTTGCGGATTCGTGCGTTGAGGAGATCCCATGGCTCGGGACGCTGGTTGCGCGGATCCCATCGGCCCTGCCGATCGCGGAACGACAGGATCCGCTCCTTGGCCCGAGCCTTGTCCTCGTCGCGGCGGCCACCACCGAACACCGCATCGAAGCCATGTTCGGTGATCGCATCGAGCAGGGTGACCGATTGCAGGCGGTTGCGGCTGGCCCTGGGGCCGATCTCTTCCACGACACGACCGGCGTCGATGGAAGCCTGCACGCTGGCCACGACGAGGCGAGCGTCGACGCGCCGCACGAATTCGTCGCGGTACTCGATGACTTCGGCGAAGTTGTGGCCGGTGTCGACGTGCATCACCGGGAACGGCAACCGGGCGGGGGCGAAGGCCAGCACTGCAAGGTGCAGCAGAACGGCCGAATCCTTTCCGCCGCTGAACAGCAGCACGGGATTCTCACACTCGGTCGCCACCTCGCGAATGATCGTGACCGCTTCGTCGGCGAGCGCTTCGAGATGAGGGCTGGCGATTGCGTTCACACGTGAAGTCCGCATTCGGTCTTCCCGCTGCCCGCCCACCGACCGCCGCGACGGTCTTCTCCCTCGGCGACGGGGCGAGTGCATGGCCAACAGCCGATCGACGGATAACCGCGCTCGCTGAGTGGGTTGACGGGAAGCTCGTTGATCTCGCTGTACAACGCCATGTCGTCGTCGGTCCAAGCTGCCAACGGGTTGATCTTGACCAGATTGCGACTGATGTCGTAGCTGACGACCGGCGCGTTGGCGCGGGTGGGACCATCGACGCGGCGCACACCGGTGACCCACGCCGCCTTGCCTTCGAGCGCTCGGGCCAACGGCTCGACCTTGCGCACCGCGCAACACGATTCGACGTCGGTCTGCCAGAGGTTGTCACGCTGCACGTCGGGGCGCGGGCTGACGACACGAAGGTTGATGTCGAACCGGTTCTGCATCTGCTCGACGAGCCACCATGTCTCGGCAAAGAGATACTGCGTGTCGAGCAGCACGATGTCGGCCGCTGGGTCGACGCTGGCCGCGAGGTGAACGAGCACGGCGTCTTCGAAGCTCGACGTGATCACCACGTTGGCGGTGCCGTAGATGTCGAAGGCCCAGCGCAGCACCTCCGTGGGGTGCATCTGCTCGATGTCGGCCGGAGTCTGGAGCACGGTCACGCTGGCATGCTATCGAATTCCGACTAATTCGATCAAGATTGATGCAATTGCCGGTTGCTAGCCTTCGGCTGTGCCCTTCGACTACCCGATCGTGCTCGATCTCGCCGGCGTGCCGGTGCTGGTCGTGGGCGGTGGCAAGGTGGCCAGGCGCAAGATCGGTGGCCTGGTGGCAGCGCGTGCCGACATCACGGTCGTCGCCCCGACGATCGACGATGCCATCCGCGCTCTTCCGGTGCGCATCGTCACTCGGGCCTACGAGCCGACCGATCTCGACGGCGTGTGGTTGGTGGTGACGGCCACCGACGACCCGTCTACCAATGCCGCGGTGGCCGCCGATGCGCAAGCGCGTCTCATCTGGGTGAACTCGGCCGACGACCCGGCCAACTGCACGTTCACCCTCCCGGCCATCGCTCGCGACGGCGCGGTCACAGTGGCGATCAGCACCGGCGGCGCCAGCCCGGCATTGGCTGCACATCTCCGCGCCGAGATCGAGCAGTGGTTGGCCGACATCGGCGCCGCCGACGCTGCCGCGACTTTGGCAGCACAACGTGACGAGCTCCGCTCGCGAGGCGTGTCGACCGAGTCGGTCGACTGGTCGGAACGTGTTCGCCACGCACTACGCCCGCCGGCGTGATCAGTTCCCCAACACCGTGAAGCCCAGCGACCGAGCCGCCTGAGCCTGTCGGAGGTCGAACGTGATGAAGGGCAAGCCCGGCACGACGAGTCGTTGGGCGCTGGCCAAGTGGATCGCGTCGAGCGACCTCACCACGAGCTGCTCACCGATCTGCGCGGCTGCGCGGCACACCGCCTCGTCGATGGCGACCATCGCGAACGCGTCGAGATCGTTCGTGAACTGTTGCTTGGCCTCGCGAAGGGCCGGGCCGTCGAGCAGACGAGGAAGATCTCGTCGCACCTCGACGAGCGTCAACCAACTCGTGACGAGTAGAGGGTCACTGAGCAGCAACCGCTCAGCCGTCGTGGAATCGGGCTCGTCGACGTATCGCTTGAGCAGTGCGCTCGAGTCGACGTAGGTCGTCATCGACGATGTGGATCAGTCGCCACGGTCGTGATCGAGCACGTCACCGATCAGTGCTCGTGCCGGTGCGCGACGCGCCGGCGCGAGGGCACCGGGCTTGGCGGCAGCGCGGATCCAGCCTTGCTCGATGCCATCAGCGAGCCGGTCGCCGCCACCCGGCAACGGCACGAGCAAGACCTTTGGACGACCTCTTTCGGTGATGGTGATGATCTGGCCGCGCTCGGCACGATCGAGGTAGTCGGACAGATGCTGCTTGAGCTCACGAACGCCTATATCCATGTGTACACATTAACAGATGATGTGCACACATCTCAGCCTGATACCGAAGACGCCGAGTCGGTAGCCTTGAACAACTATGACGAACATCCCTGACAAGCCGTCGCTCGACGGCGTCGAGGCCCGCTGGATGCAGCGGTGGGAAGCCGATGGCACCTACCGCTTCGATCGTTCCGCGAGCCGCGACCGGGTATTCGCCATCGACACGCCGCCGCCGACGGCAAGCGGTTCGCTGCACATCGGCCACGTGTTCAGCTACACCCACACCGACACAGTTGCCCGCTTCCAACGAATGCGCGGCAAGTCGGTGTTCTACCCGATCGGGTGGGACGACAACGGCCTGGCCACCGAGCGTCGCGTGCAGAACGTCACCGGGGTTCGTTGCGATCCGTCGCTGCCCTACGAGCCGGGGTTCACCCCTCCGTTCAACGGCGACGTCCCGAAAGACCACCGCGCCGTGCCGGTGAGCCGCCCCAACTTCGTCGAGTTGTGCCACAGCGTGATCCACGACGACGAGGAAGTGTTCGAACAGTTGGTTCGGCGGCTGGGAATCTCCATCGATTGGTCGTTCCTCTACACGACGATCGGCGAAGGGTCGCAGCGTGTGAGCCAACTGGCGTTCCTGCACAACCTGGCCCGCGGCGAGGCCTACCAACAAGATGCTCCGACGCTCTACGACATCGACGAGCGAACCGCGGTTGCCCAAGCGGAGATGGAAGACCGAGACGTTCCCGGTGCCTTCCACCAGTTGGCGTTCCACCGCACCGACGGTGGCGGCGATCTGTTGATCGACACCACTCGCCCGGAACTGCTGGCCAGTTGTGTGGCAATGGTCGCCCATCCCGACGACCCGCGGTACCGCCCGTTGTTCGGTACGTCAGTGCGAACCCCGCTGTTCGAAGTCGAGGTGCCTGTGCTCTCCCACCACCTGGCCGAGCCGGAGAAGGGCACGGGCATGGCGATGATCTGCACCTTTGGCGACGTCACCGACGTCACGTGGTGGCGCGAGCTCGACCTGCCGTCGCGCGCCCTGATCGGCTTCGACGGGCACATGGCCATCGACACGCCCGAATGGATCCGCACACCCACCGGCCAAGCGGCGTACGGGCACGTCGCCGGCCTGACGCCGAAGCAAGCGCAGCGCAAGATCGTCGAACTGCTGGTCGAATCCGGCGAGATGCTCGGCGAGCCGCGCCCCGTCAGCCATGCGGTCAAGTTCTACGAGCGCGGTACACGACCGTTGGAGATCGTCGCCACTCGACAGTGGTACATCCGCAACGGCGGGCGCGACGAGAAGCTCCGCGATGAGCTACTGAAGCGTGGCGCCGAGCTCCACTGGCATCCCGCCTACATGCACAACCGGTACCAGAACTGGGTCGGCGGGTTGAACGGTGACTGGCTCATCAGCAGGCAGCGCTTCTTCGGCGTGCCGATACCGCTTTGGTACCGACTCGACGACGAAGGCAACCCGTTGTACGACGAGGTGCTCACGCCGGAGGCATCGCGTCTGCCGATCGATCCTTCGATCGATTGCCCGGCCGGGTTCGGCGACGACCAACGCGGCAAGCCGAACGGGTTCGTCGGCGACCCCGACGTGATGGACACTTGGGCAACTTCGTCCATGACCCCGCACATCGCCGGCGGCTGGGTCGACGACCCCGACCTGTTCACCCGTGTGTTCCCCATGGACATGCGCCCCCAGGCCCACGACATCATCCGAACCTGGCTGTTCGGCAGCGTGGTGCGCAGTCATCATGAGCATGGTTGCCTGCCGTGGACGAACGTGGCGATCTCCGGCTGGATCCTCGACCCAAATCGCAAGAAGATGTCGAAGAGCAAGGGCAACGTCGTCACACCGATCAACCTCTTGGAGGAGTACGGCACCGACGCCGTCCGCTACTGGGGTGCCTCCGGCCGGCCGGGAGTCGACACGGCGTTCGACGAAGGGCAGATGAAGATCGGGCGCAAGCTCTGCACCAAGCTGCTCAACGCCACCAAGTTCGTGCTCGGCTTCGGCGAGCCGCCGGCCGGCACGGCCCCAAGCGCGGCGATCGACCGAGCGATGCTGGCCCGTCTCGCCGACGTCATCAACGATGCGACTCGAGCGTTCGACGACTTCGACTACGCCCGGGCGCTCGAGCGCACCGAAGAGTTCTTCTGGTGGTTCTGCGACGACTACGTCGAGCTGGTCAAAGGTCGCGCCTATGGCAGCCACGGCGACGACGACGCACACTCCGCTCGCGCTGCCCTGCGTCAAGCCCTCGACGTGGTCCACCGTTTGTTCGCCCCGTTCCTGCCGTTCGTCAGCGAAGAGGTGTGGAGCTGGTGGCAAGAGGGTTCCGTGCACGCCATGCCATGGCCGACGCCCGGAACGATGACGTCGCTGGGTGACGTCTCGATGCTTGCTCCGGTCAGCGAGGTTCTGGGCACCATTCGTCGAGCCAAGACCGAGGCGAAGCTCAGTCAGCGGGCCGCGGTCGAAGCGCTCATCGTCGATGGCCCGGCTCCGGCCTTGGCGGCCATCGAGGCCTGCCGAGCCGACCTCGCCGACGCCGGCGGGATTGCCGAATTCATCCTGTCCGAGGGCGAGGTCCTGATGACAGCCGTGCGTCTGGCCCCCTCGACGAACGCAGGTACGACCAACTAACCTTCTCACCGTGAAGGGGAGGGTTCGACTTGTAGCGCTGTTCGTGACCACTACCGCGCTGTGTGTGAATGCGGCGCTTTCCTCGACTCCCGCCTCGGCGACCACCCCTCCGTCGTCGACCACCACCACCGCTGCTCCCGACGCGCCGGTCGAGGCGCCAATCGTGACGAGGTATCTGCAGGCCGCCGACGCTCCTGCTCCGGCAACCCGCGGCAGCAGCATTCAAGAGACTCCGACACTTCCTCCACCGCTGAGCGAGGACCCGACCACCACCGAGTCCGCCGCCCCACCCGACACGGGCGTTCCCTACCTGTCGGGAACCGGCAGGCGGGTCGTCTACTCGAAGAACCGCATGCGAGTTTGGATCGTCGACGCCAACAACGTCACAGTTCGCACCTACCGGGTCTCGGGCCGGATGGGCCAGCCGAACCCCGGTACCTATCAGGTGTTCTCGCGGTCCAACTTCACGTGCAACACCGATCATCCGAACATCTGCATGAGGTTCATGGTTCGCTTCGCCCACGGCCCGATGGGCGACAACATCGGGTTCCACGAGATCCCCAAGGAGAACGGCGTGCCGATCGAGTCCGACGCTCAGCTCGGCCAGGCGCTGTCGGGTGGATGCGTGCGCCAGGCCACGGCCGACGCCATGTTCATGTGGGACTTCGCCGGCATCGGCACCACGGTCGTCGTCACCGACTAGGCCTACTCAGTGGGCGGGGTCGGCGGCGCCACGTGAGCCGCGGTCGTTGGCCCGACCGGGTAGCTCAGCGACCCCTCGCGAAATGCCTCGACCGCGAGCATGCGCCAGACCCGACGGACCTCCTCGTGCCTGCCCGGCATCGTCGGTGCCGCCACACGATAGATCAGACGGTCGTCGCGCACATCCGTGAGACCGACGATGGTTGGCGCACCAGTGAGCACCAAGGCAGCCGAGGTATCGGCGTGGAGTTTCTCGCCGAGCCGCTCGGCAACCTCCCCGAGCACACCGAGATCACTGGTACGGGCAACTTCGAGGTCAAGGAGAGCGAGAGACGACTTCGACAGGTTGGCGACGCGCATGACGTTGCCGTGGGCCACATGCCAGACCCGGCCGTCACCGTCGCGGAGACGCACGCTACGCAGTGTGATGCGCTCGACTTCGCCGCTGGCGTAGCCAACATCAACCTGGTCGCCGACGCCGTACTGGTCTTCGGCAAGCACGAACAAGCCGGCGATGACGTCGCGGATCAACGTCTGAGCGCCAAAGGCGATGGCACCGCCGATGATGGTCGCCGTAGCGATGAAGCCGCCGATGTTCACACCGAGCTCGCTGATGATCGTGATGACCGCCGTGCCCCACACGACACCGACCACGGCGGAACGCAGTGCCGAGGCCAACGCCCGCTGCCTGGCCTCGGCGCGCACGCGCTCGGCTCCAGCCAACCCGAGCGTGCGCCGGAGCACCCGCGAGATCAACGCCCGCAACACCAGCGCAACGATGATCGCAACCACGATGATCGCCAGGATCCGCAGCGGGGTCAGCAAGTGCAGCCTGTCGAGTCGGTTCATCCACAGAGGCCGGTTCGAGAGCACGGCTCGACGATACTCATAGAGTCGATGGGCCGCTGCCAATCGCTCGGATAGCCGGGCTAGCCTGCACGGCTCATGGCCGAAGCGGATTCGACAGCATCGCAGCCGTTCCGCGGGCACCACAGCGCCGGTCAACGAATGGTGCTCGTGCTCAACTGCATCATCGTCTTGTTGTGCTTCGCCGGAGCCGTCGGTCTGCTGATCGGTAAGAGCGCCGGCGAAAACGGTCGCAAGGTGGCGATCAACGCCGGTAACAGCCGCGGCGCCGGAAGCGGAAGCGGAAGCGGAAGCGGAAGCGGCAACGGAGTCACGGCGACCGCCGCGCCCGGCCAGACGCTTCCCATCGACGACCAAGGCCCTCCCGACACCTTCCCCGAGGCCGACCCGACGGCGATGAACTTCCTCGTCACGGGCGCCGACAACACCACCGACAAGAGCTGCGTCGACCTGCAGGACAAGGGGCCGCGCGCAGGCGAGCGAAGTGACACCATCATGGTGATCCGTCTCGACCCGGCAACGAATCGATCTGCGGTGCTGTCGTTCCCCCGCGACCTCTACGTGAAGATCCCCGGTCACGGAACCAGCCGCATCAACAGCGCCTACCACAAGGACGACCCGCAGTTGTTGATCGACACGATCCAGGGGGAGTTCGGTGTACCCATCGATCACTTCATCCAGATCGACTTCTGCGCCTTCCAACGACTGGTGTCGGGTGTCGGCGGTGTGGGCGTGCCGCTGCCATACCCAGTCAGAGACGTGGCGACCGGGCTCAACGTTCTCGAGAAGGGTTGCCACACGTTCGACGGCGTCGAGGCGCTCAAGTACGTGCGCTCACGCCATTTCGAGTACCAGGACGACGCAGGAAAGTGGCACGAGGATCCGTCCTCCGACCTCGGCCGCATCGCCCGGCAGCAAGATTTCCTGCGGCGCACACTGACTGCAGCGCTGAAGAACAACGTCCTCCGACCCAAGATCATCAGCAGCCTCTACGCGTCGTACCGCGACGACCTCGTCGTCGACCTCGGAATGACGATCGACAAGATGATCGAATTCGTCGGGGTCGTGCGCAAGGTCACCCCTTCGGGAATCCGCACCTACCAGATCGAAGCGACGGGAAAGACCGTCAGCGGCGCTGCCGTGCTGATCTGGCACAAGGACTCGAAGAACATGCAGGCGATCCTCGACATCTTCAGAGGTAAGGCACCGCTCGCCTCGGCGCCCGATCAGCAGTTCGAGACGACGGCCGCCAACACCACGACCACGTTGCCCAAGACGACCACCACGGCGAAGTCACCGGTTCCCTCGGCGGTCACCTCGGTGGCGCCGTCGAGCACCGAGGCCGGTGGCACCACTGCACCGGCCACGGCCGACACGGCCCCGCAGTCGAATGCTCCGAGGTCGGCGATCGTTCCCGATGCCCACCTGGAGTGTTGATCAACGTTCCAAAACAGCTGCCAGCGCCTCGAGCACGCCAGAAGGTCCGTCAACGGTCGCGAGTCGGGCACCGCACGCTGCAGCGAACCTGACTGCCTCGTCGCAATCCTGAGCGGGCGCGATCACGACGACCTCGGGCAGCGACGAAGCTGCGATGGAGACGTCTCCTTCAACCGTCGCTCGACAGTCGCTCAGCACGATGGTGATCTTGCGTGCCGCTCGGCTGCGACCCAGTTGCTGCCCCGCCGCTCGCAAGGCGCCCGCCAGATCGGTGGTGCCATGACCGCGGAGTGACAGGACGTCGGTCACCACCCGCTCGTTCGACATCTGCGCGTTCTGGCTCTTCACTGCAATGACGTCTCTGCCGAACGCCAGGACGCTGTAGCTGCTGGGGTTGCGCAGCGCAACCGCCGCGGTAGCGATCGCCGCCGTCGCCAGCGGCTTACCGCCCATCGAACCGCTGCGATCGACAAGTAGGCACAGCGCTGTGTCGGGGGTGCTCCATGATCTGAGCCGCAGCCGCTCGACATCGATGGCGATGTGTCCGCCAGCGGCCTCGGCGATGGCATCGAAGCTGGCGTCGAAGTCGAGATCGCCGCCATCCGGACGGTAGGGCTGGACGATGATCTTGCCGACACCGCGGCGCGCCGATGGCCCGCGACGGGCGAGATCGAGGAACAACCGCCCGGCGAGCCGGCGCGCCAGCTCACGCAGACGCTGGTCAGTCGCCCCGGCCAGCTCGGCCAACAAGGCAAGCGTCTCGTCGGGATCGTCGAGCAGACCGTCTTCGACCGCGGCCTCGTCGAGCTCTCCCACCTCCGGCGAGACCTGCTCGAAACGCGGATTGCGAGCGAGCTCGCGCCGCGAAGAAGTGCGCCGCCGCGACTCGGCCATCGCCGCGTCGGCGTCGGCCCCCTCGCGGGCTAGTGGGTGCGGTGCATCGCCCCGTTCGGGGCGGTCACTTTTCCCGTTGACTCCGGGTCGTGCTCCGTGAACACCGCGGTCCACAACTCTGTGACGACCGACTCGGCACTGCGCGACACACCGTCGCGCAGCCGTAGGCGGCCGGACAGGGCGACGATGGCACTGTCGAGTCCGACATCGAACGCCGTGGCCGACGAGTGGCGCAAGGGTGCCAACGAAGCAGCTACGGCGGCCACATCGATTGCCCCGCGCACCGACGATCCGATGCGCACATCGGGATGCGTGCGCGTCGAACGAACGACCTGCACGACCTTGGCCAGCCAGTTCAAGTCGGGTGTCGGGTCGACCAGCTTGGCGACTATCGCTTCTTCGTCGGTCGCCGATTGGTAATCGACCGATAGTCGGCAAACGCGGTCGTAGACGGCGCTGCTGATCCTGGCGGTGCCGACCGCGTCAAACGGATTCATTGCCGCAACCAGCCGAAAGCCGGGCTCGGCGACGACCCTGCCGAGGCGCGGCACATGCAGCTCGCGTTCGCTCATCACGGTGATCAATACGTTGAGC
>DATAJN010000378.1:0-9987 GCA_036262105.1 Ilumatobacteraceae bacterium | reverse complement strand
GTCGTGCAGTTACCCGACGGATCGTTGGCGCCGCTGCAGATGACTTCGAACACGAGCGAGGTTCCGCCTGTCACCTCGATCGGCGATACCAACGAGACACGCTTGTCGCCGAGGTTGACATCGCCGAGCGAGAACCTGTAGATCTCGTTGGTGGCGTTCATCAGAACCGCCACGCCGGCGTCTTTGTCGGGGTTCTGCAACGCGAAGTCGGTGAGCTGGAACGTGGAGCCGGCCGGCACCTCGACGGTGACAGAAGCCGTCTGCCCGGCAGGCGTTGCTGGAGCGAGGAGCTTGCTGTACAGCGTTCCCTCGTTGACGACAGGCGCAGCGACGGTCGTGACCGGGACCGAGTCGTTGGAAACCACCGGTGTCACCGCGGCCACCGACGTCGAGGACATGGCCTCAGGAAGCTGCTTCGCCACGGCGTCGTCGGCGGCATCGCGGATTGCCGGACGGACCAACCCAACCCATACGAGACCCAATGCCGCGGCGATGACCAACAATCCCACCAAACGGCTGAACAAGCGTTCCGGCACCATCGAGGCCTGCACGAACGTGACGGGCGCGCTGGCCGTGGGGCAGCCGGGTTGGTCGGCGTCGATCGTGAACTGCACGGTGCGCGAGCGACGCTGCCACTGCAACCGATTGGCGTGCAGCTTGAGGCGAACCAGCGAGCTGGCGCCCGGCTCGACACCGACGGCGGGCGGAT
The DNA here is from genome assembly GCA_036262105.1 of Ilumatobacteraceae bacterium. Taxonomy (GTDB): domain Bacteria; phylum Actinomycetota; class Acidimicrobiia; order Acidimicrobiales; family Ilumatobacteraceae; genus JAENVT01. The sequence continues at coordinate 9,278 of DATAJN010000378.1, read as the reverse complement.
CGAAGTCGCCGTCCACTCGCCCTGTCGGGTCGAGCAGGTGGAGCCGGCACGATGCCTGGGTATTGCCCTGGTTCTCCAGCATCATCTCGTACACCGCCGTGCGCCGGGCACGAAGTGCCGGCTGCAGCATGTGCAATCGGCGGGTGAAGGTCGCCCCGACCTGCAGGGTGGTTTCCGACGAACCGACGTCGTCGGGGTCGCTCTGCGGCACGATCCGTACTGTGAGCGCGGTCGGGCCAGCCGTGGTGGACGGAAGCAGCGGCGGGTGCACCTCGACGTCGACCACTTCCTGCGAACCGCCGAACAGGGTGACGGAGCCCGGACGGATGGTGGTCCACCCCGCTGCCAGGCCCACCGGGGCCAACGAGAACGACTCGGTGGTGTCGCCGAGGTTGACGATCGTCAGCTGGAACACCGCCGAGGTACCGGGCACGACCTCGATGTCGCTTCGCGAGAACCATGCCTGAGCAGCCATCGCCGCAACGCTACTGGCGGTCGCTCGGCAGAAGGCGTCAATCGAAGTGTGGTTGCCCACCCGGCGGCACGCGTTCGCGATGCGACTCAGCGGAAGTTGATCTGGTTTCCGCCGGCCGACTTGGCCTGGCGTAGGGCGTCGCGCGCCATCGCCTGCAGCACTCCCGAGTTCATCGCGCCGCTGCCGACCGTTGCGCCGATCGAGGCCTGCAGATGCACGTCAGGCGGCAGCGCCGACCACGATCTCGCGGAAACCAGTTGTCGGACTCTTTCCAGCACGACCCTGGCGTCACCCGGCGATGTGTCACGAAGCACCATGACGAACTCGTCGCCACCTGTTCTCGTGATGGAGTCACCGCGGCGACACACTCGCTCGAGCATGCCGGCCAGTTCTTGCAACACGCCGTTCCCGGCGTCTTGGCCGAAACCCTGATTCACGAACCCGAAGCCGTCGAGGTTCACTGCGGCAATGCACACCGGGGCGTCTTCGGAGAGCACCTCCGGCAACCACCTGCCGAGGAATCGCCGATTGGGGAGCCCGGTCAGAGGGTCCGCCTCGAGGTCCGAAGCCTGACGAATACGGTCGATGCTGGCCCGCACCGACTCCAAGACATCGGGGATGCGATGGTGGAGCTTGGCGTACAACTGATCGTTCTCGCGCCGCAGGATGTCGCGTGCCTCGGCGCACCGATTCATGCTCCAGAGCACGTCGACTTCGATCCTGGTGACCGGCCGCAGAAGTCTTTCCACGTCGAGGCCCTCGGCGAGGGTGTTGACCTCGTCGATCAGCGTCAGGACGGTCGTATCGAGGTCGGAGTGCCAGCGGGCGATCACCTCACCGATGGCGGCGACGACTCGTTCACGGAGCATGCCGTGTTCGATGGCCAGGGGCCGGGCGCGTCGGGCATCGGTGAGGGCCGACTTGTGATGACCGATCTCGGCGAACATCACCGACCGGTGAGCCAGAGCGGTGCACGTCGCTCGAACCTGCGTGCCGCCCTCGGGATCCAGTGCGGCGGTCGCTGCATACAGACCGTCGTGGAGGTGCCGGTTCCGCTTTGCGCGATTCGTCTCGCTCGCCGCGGCGGCGTGGTAGGCGGCGCTCAAGTTGGCATACGTCGACTGCTGATCATCATCGCTGAGGGAAAGTCGCAGGCACCTGTCGTAGAGCACCAGCGACGACTCCAGGAACCCAGATCGCTCGCAGGTCATCGCCAGGTCGTTGATCAATGGAAACGCAGACGGATCAACGGGAAGTTGCTCGACGGACGGCATCACCTCGGCGAGGAGGCTGGCGTCGCTCAGCGGCAACGCCTGAACAGAAGGTTCTCCGCTCACCGGGTGAATCCCACTGTGAACGGCCTACGATTCGGGTTCGTGGCCGGCCAATTTCCTGTTTCACGCCCTCGACGACTGCGGACGTCGGCTGCGATGAGGAACCTCGTCGCCGAGACCCGCCTCGACGTCACCAACCTCGTCGCCCCGTTGTTCGTTCGGGAGGGCATCGATCGACCGCAGCCGATCGTGTCGCTCCCTGGCGTCGTGCAGCACACGCGCGACAGCGTGCGCGCCGAAGTCAAGGAGCTGGCCGACCTCGGCATCGGGGCCGTCATCCTGTTCGGAGTACCTTCCACCAAAGATTCCATCGGCTCGCAAGCCTTCGACCCTGAGGGAATTGTGCAATTGTGCCTCGCCGATCTTGCCGCCGAGGTCGGCGACCGGATGGTACTGATGGCCGATCTGTGCGTCGACGAGTACACCGACCACGGTCACTGCGGCGTGCTCGACGGGCCGCCCGGTGATCCGAACACCTCGGTCGACAACGACGCCACGCTCGAGATCTACGGCCGTATCGCGGTCGCCCAGGCCACGGCCGGGGCCCACGTGGTGGCTCCGAGCGGGATGATGGACGGCCAGGTCGGGGCGATCCGCTCCGCGCTCGACACAGCGGGCTTCACCAACACCTCGATCCTGGCCTACTCGGCCAAGTACGCGAGCGGTCTCTACGGGCCGTTCCGCGATGCGGTCGACGTGCAGATCGCCGGCGGCGGCAACCGCAAGGCCTACCAGCAAGACTTCCGCAACGCCCGCGAGGCCCTCGTCGAAATCGACGCGGACCTCGCCGAGGGCGCCGACATGGTGATGGTGAAGCCGGCGCTGTCGTACCTCGACGTGATTGCCGCTGTGCGGGCCCACGTCAACGTTCCCGTTGCCGCCTACCACGTCAGTGGCGAGTATGCGATGCTCAAGGCCGCGGCGGCGAACGGCTGGATCGATCACGATGTCGTTGCTCTCGAGCACCTCACGGCCATCAAGCGTGCCGGAGCCGACGTCATCCTCACCTATCTGGCTCGCTGGTTCGCCCAAGCGCAGCAATGAGCACCAACGCCGAACTGTTCGAGCGCAGTTGCCGGGTCATCCCCGGCGGGGTCAACTCCAGCATCCGAGCGTTCAAGGCCGTCGGTGGCACGCCGTACCTCGTCGAGCGCGCCGAAGGGCCGTACGTGTGGGACGTCGAGGGTCGCCGGTACATCGACCTGGTGCAGAGTTACGGAGCGATCATCCTCGGTCATGCCCACCCGGCAATCACGGCAGCAGTATGCGCCGCGGCAGCCAACGGCACGTCGTACGGTGCGCCGACGCCGGGCGAGATGCTGCTGGCCGAGGCGATGACGCAGCGAGTGGCCAGCTGCGACATGGTGCGGCTGATGAACTCCGGCACCGAGGCCACCAGCACCGCGGTACGTCTGGCCCGCGGCTACACCGGTCGCGATCTGCTGGTGATCTTTCACGGCAACTTTCATGGAGCGACCGACGCCTTGCTGGCCGCCGGTGGAAGCGGCGTCGCCACGTTGGGCCTGCCGGGAACGGCCGGGGTGCCGGCGAGCGCCGTGGCCAACACCATGGTCGTGCCGTACAACGCCGTGCCACAGCTCGACGAGCGGGTCGCCGCCGTCATCGTCGAGCCGGTCGCCGCGAACATGGGAGTGGTTGCGCCTTCTGCGGGCTTCCTCGAGGGTCTACGCGCCGAGTGCAACCGGGTGGGCGCATTGCTGGTGTTCGACGAGGTCATCACCGGGTTCCGCCTCGGTTCCGGCGGTGCCCAGGCCAAGTACGACGTGGCGCCGGATCTCACCACGTTCGGCAAGGTGATCGGTGGCGGTCTGCCGATCGGCGCCGTTGGCGGTCGGCGGGAGATCATGGAGACGTTGTCGCCGCTGGGCCCGGTGTTCCACGCCGGCACGTTGGCCGGGAACCCGTTGGCCACCGCCGCGGGTCGCGCCGCCCTCGAAGAGCTGACCGACGACGTCTACGCCGGCCTCGGTGCCCGGGCGAGTCGCCTGGCGTCGCTGCTCGGCCAGGCTTGCGCGGCGGCCGGGCTCGCCGCCCGCTTCCCGGTTGTCGGCACGCTCGTCGGCATGTACTTCGGTGCCGGGGCGGCGCCCACCAACTTCGTCGAGGCCAAGACGACCGACGAGCAGGTGTACCGCACGTTCTTCCACGCGATGCTGTCGGAAGGAATCGCCCTCGCGCCGGGCGCGTACGAAGCCTTGTTCGTGGGCCTCGCACACACCGACGACGTGCTCGATGCGATCGGCGAAGCTGCCGGTCGCGCAGCCGCCGCCACCGCCGAGCGCCTCAGCTGACCTAGCCTCGGCGGCGATGCGGCAGTTCGTCTCCTTCCGCTTCTGGCTCACGATCGCTGTCCTGATCGGTCTGACGTTCGGGTTGTGGTACCTGTTGGTTCGCAAGGACGAGAGCGTCGCAGTGATCGGGAAGCCGACCCACACAGAGGTCACCCAGCATCGGATCAACCTGTTGCAACCCGTCTACAGCATCAGCGCCACACCCGATTTCGCAATGGTCGACGGGGTTGCCAGTGGTGACATGCAACTGGCCCTCGACGCCACACGCACGATGGTGGTGAAGGCTGGCACACCTGGGCAGATCACCTGCAGCAGGCTTGCCGAGATCAACCAATGCATCGTCGCCGCAGATCTCCTCGGCGACGGCGTGGTGTGGTTCTCGTTGATCCCGAACCCGCAACGAGCCAGCCTCGTGCTACCGGGCGTCAGCGAGGTTCACAAGGACAACTGGGTGCTGCTGTCGAATGGATGGGAGGTGGCGCGCAGCGAGGTCGTCGAACGCAACTGCGACACGAGCGGTCTCGACGACTTCGTCCATCAATACGGCGGAAGCCTGAGTACGTCCACATTCAGCTTCGAACAACAGGAGATCACCAAGGTGACGTGTCTCGAAGAGCCCGAGAGCTCCACCACCACATCGCCGACCACCACAACTCTGCTCCCACCGGTGCTCATCCCGATCGACACGTCGGTGATCCCGGAGGAAGGAGTGCCGGTCGACGTGCCTCCCGGCAGCGTCGCCCCGGAGGGTGCCCCGCCGGTGACCACAGCTGGTTAACGCCGGCGCTGGCGGGCGATCTCGTAGGTCGCGAGAGCGGCCGCGGCGCTGACGTTCAGCGAGCTCAACCGACCGAGCATCGGAATGCTGACGACGAGATCACAACGTTCGCGGACCAGTCGCGACAGTCCGGCACCCTCTGCTCCTAGCACGAGGCACACCCCTTCGAGGGCCAGATCGCCGATGTCGAAAAGATCTTTGTCGGCACCGTCATCGAGGCCGACCACCCAGATCCCGGCTTCCTTGACGCGAGCGAGCGCCGCGGGCAGCCCTCCGACGAGTGCGATCGGAATGTGCTCGACGGCGCCAGCCGCAGCCTTGGCGACGGTCGGTGTGATGTGCACGGCACGGTGACGTGGCAACACGACGCCACCGACCCCTGCGCCATCGCAGCAGCGCAGGATGGCGCCGAGGTTGCCAGGATCCGTGACGCCGTCGACGGCCACCAGAAACGGGGCGCGACCAGGCCGGCGCTTGATCAGTTCGGCGAACTCGGTTTCGATCAGTGGCGCGGCGAAGGCAATGACACCCTGCGGTGCTTCGCTGCGCGCCGTTGCGTCCAACCGTTTGCGATTGACCTCTTGCACCGGGGCGCGCACGCTGCGGGCGATCTCGACGATGTCGGTGACGATGTCGCTGGCGGACTCTCCGTCGAGCAGCTCGGTGGCCACCCAGACCTCACGCACCTTGCGTTTGCCGGCGATCAGCAGTTCGCGCACCGCTTGCCGGCCTTCGACCTGTTCGCCACCCAGCGTCTTTTCGGGCTTGCGTCGTTCCTCGCCGGGAACGGTGATTCGACCGGTGCGCCCGGCGCCGCGAGACGCGAACTGGCGCGATGAACGCACCGGCGCGGCGCGCCCCTTGCCCGTCGACGCACCGCGACCCTTCGCTGCTGGAGCGCTGCGACCCTTCGCCGCCGCTTGGCGCGGTTGAGCGCCCCGGCGGCCACCGGCACCACCCGGTTGTCGTGCTGCCATCAGAGATGCTCCTTCGTGATCACGGCAACCGCCCAGCAGGCAATGCCTTCTCCGCGCCCGAGAGCGCCGAGACCCTCGGCGCGTCGCCCCTTGACGGTAACTGGGGCACCGCACGCAACGGTCAGCCTGGTCTGCATCTCGGCGCGGCGTGGAGCCAGCTTCGGCGACTCGCACACGACCGAACAATCGACGTTACCGATGCTCCAACCGCCGGCTCGCACGAGCATGACGACCTGGGCGAGCATCACCATGGAGTCGGCATCTTTCCAGCGCGCATCAGTATCGGGGAAGTGCTCGCCGATGTCGCCGAGCCCGGCAGCACCCAGCAGAGCGTCGGCCGCGGCATGGGCGATGGCATCGGCATCGCTGTGGCCGTGCAAGCCGCGCTCACCCTCAAACACCACGCCGCCGAGAACCAACCGTCGCGCCGGGTCGTCGCTGAAGCGGTGGATGTCGAAACCCTGGCCCACCCGAACCTCGGTCATAGCCCGGCCGCGTCGGCGTGCTCGCGGGCCCACGTGAGATCGTCGCGGTTCGTGATCTTGCGGTTCGTCTGCTCGCCAGTGACGACAACGACTCTGCCGCCACACAACTCGACAAGCGTTGCGTCGTCGGTGGCCTCGCTGCCGCCGGCGTGTGCGGCGCGCAGCGCCGAGGCCCGAAACGCCTGAGGCGTCTGGACAGCAACGAGCGTCTCACGCGGTGGCGTGTCGACGACCACGTTGTCGGCACCGATCCGCTTGATCGTGTCGGTCACGGCGATACCCGGCACCGCCCCATCGGCACCATCGACAACCGCCTTGATGACCGCCGCGAACAGATCGGCGGAAGCAAAAGGGCGGGCCGCGTCGTGGACGCAGACGATCGTCGCCTCAGCGGGCACGGCGGCGAGTCCGGCGCGCACCGATTCGCTGCGTGTCGCGCCACCGGCCACGCCACCCTCGGACGAAACAGCTTCAGGCGGTACGACGATCACCACTCCATCGCTGGCGCCCCTGGCGACGGCGGCGGCCTGGTCGACGACCCGTCGTGTTCCGACCACCTCGAACTGCTTGGCGCGACCGTACCTGGCACCGGTGCCACCGGCGACCACGATGGTCCACACAATCTCTGCTGCGTCGAGCGACACGACCGGCGAGGGTAGTACCGTTCGACGGACATGGCTCACGAAGACCTCCTTGCCCAGACCGAATTCTTCGCCGAAGCGCCGCAGCCGCTGCTGGCGTCGATAGCTGCCGCCGGGCACGAACAGCACCTCATCCGCGGCGACGTCTTGTTCCACGAAGGCGACATTGCCGATTCGTTGTACCTGGTGCTGCGTGGTCGCATGGCCATCGCCATTGCCAACCCGATCGACCATCGCGAAACGGTCGTCGCTCTGATGGAACCAGGCGACCTGCTCGGCGAGATGGCCATGCTCGACGGCGGTCCCCGGTCGGCAATGGCCAGGGCACTGGAGCCATCTGCCGTTCTGACGATCCCGTTCGAGCCGGTGATGGACGCCTTCCGCAGCGATCCGCGACTGCTGTGGGGAGTTACCCGCCTGCTCGCCCAGCGATTGCGCGTCGCCGACGAAGCCCTCGCCGACAGCGTGTTCCTCGACGTCACCGGCCGCACCGCAAAGCGACTGCTCGAACTGTCGGAAGGTGTCGACGACTTCATCCTGCCGGTCACTCAGGAAGAGTTGGCGGGCATGGTCGGCGCGTCGCGTGAGCGTGTCAACAAGGCGATCGCCAGTTTCATCCGCCTCGGCTGGATCGACCAGCACGAGCGGAAGTACACCATCTTGAAGCGCGACAGCCTCGACATCCGCGCCCGCTAGCCAGCAACTTTGTCGCTGTCAGCCTGTTGAACAACGGCGGAGCGACAACGTTGGGTTGGGTCAGGCGTCGCGGCGGGAGGTCACGACGGCGCCGATGGCGGCTACGGCAAGCGTGGCCAGCGCGAAGTACACGCCGCCGGCGATCCTGCCGAGCCCTTCGTGAGCCGACACATCGGTGGTCGCCAGCTCGAAGCCCGAGGTGTAGGGCAGGAACCTGGCGGGGCGATCGACACCTGCCGCGGAAAGCACCACCCGGATGATGTTCTCGGCGACCAACGGCCACAGGATCAGGACGGCAACCGATGCCGGCGTGTTGCGGATCACCATGCCGAGCCCGAGGCCGAGCAGGCTGACGATGATTGCAAACACGACGATGCCGATCAGCGCCGACCGTGCCTGCACGTCGCTGTTCAACGACAGCGACGCGCCCCGCGAGGTGGCAATGGCTGACGACAATAGGTAGCAGATGACGACGACCAGCGCCTCGGCAACGAAGGCGAACAGGGCGATGACCACGCCCTTGGCGACGAGTACGCGCATGCGCCGAGGTGTTGCAGCAAACGTCGGGCGAATCGTGCCGTAGGCGAACTCGGCGCTGATCGAGACCGCGCCGACGACGCCGAGCAGCAGTGCGGTGATGACCGAGGAACCGACCACCAGTCCGGCGACGTCGGAGACGTGCAGGTCGGTGATGTCGCCCAGCGAGGCAACGAGGACGCACACGATCACCGGAAAGGCGACGGCGATGACGAACAGGATCAGGTTCATCCGCACGGTGCGCAGCTTGATCCATTCGCTGCGAATGGTGTGGATCACAACGGGCTTCCCAGCGGATGCGAGGCGAACTCCTGGGCGGCCGCCGTGGCCTGGAGGAAGGCGTCCTCCAGGGAGCCGGTCTGTGGTGACAGTTCGTGCAAGACGATTCCGTTTCGGGCCGCCATCTCGCCGACCTCGATCGCAGTGATCCCGCGCAACTCGGCAGTCGTGGCATCGACCCTGCTGGCGGTCGCGCCCTGGGCAGCTGCCGCGCCGGCGAGCACATCGACGGCTGGGCTCTTGACCCGAACCCATCGATCGGCGTGGCGTTCGACGAACTGCGAGACGGAGCACTGCTCGATGAGCCGACCTTGCCCGATCACGACGAGATCGTTGGCCATCTGCGCCATCTCCGACAGCAGGTGGCTGCTGACCAGCACGGTGCGACCTTGCGAGGCGAGATGAACGAGTACATCGCGGATCCAGCGGATGCCCTCAGGATCGAGTCCGTTGGCCGGCTCGTCGAGGACGACGGTGTGCGGGTCACCAAGCAGCACACCGGCCAGACCAAGCCGTTGCCGCATGCCCAGCGAGTAGGTCTTCACACGACGACCCGCTACGGATTCGAGGCCAACGAGGTCGAGGACCTCGTCGACGCGGGACCGGGACAGGCCATTCGACGCGGCCAGCCATCTCAGGTGGTTGCGTCCGCTTCGGCCGGGATGCACGTAGCCCGCGTCGAGCAGCGCACCGACCTCGTGCAACGGCGACGACAACTGACGGTACGCCCGCGTTCCGAACGAGGCGCCGCCCGTGTCGGGCCG
>DATAJN010000377.1:0-10724 GCA_036262105.1 Ilumatobacteraceae bacterium | reverse complement strand
GCATACGCCGAGGTCAGATCGGGGAACGCCTTGACGTTGTCGAGTTGCCAGCCAGGCGGGCCATCCGCGCTGATGTAGAACTCGGCGGTAGTCGAGGCCTGCACACCGACCTTGAGCTTCTTGACGTCGTCCCAGGTCTTCACAGCCGTGCCCTTGTTGACCAGCAGGCCTTGGTCGGCCTTGAAGTAGCCGACCGAGAAGTCGACGACCTTGGCGCGGTCGTCGGTGATCGTCACCTGCGACAACACGATGTCGTAGCTCGTGGGATCGATCTGCCCGGCAACGATCGCATCGAAGCCCTCATTGCGCATCTTCATCGTCAAGCCGCACTTCTTGGCGATGTCGTTGGCGAGGTCGTACTCGATGCCGCTCTTGATCAAGTCTGGATCTTCCTCACCTTTGGTCGTGCCCCAGAAGTTCGGGCCGGGCAGGCTGGTGACGACACTGAGCACCCCTGCCTTCACCGGCTTGCAATCCAGCGCTGTCGGGGTTGTGGCCCCTGGGGCGTTCGTGGCGCTCGGCGTGGACGCTGCCTTGTCATCGCCACATGCAGTGGCCAGGAGACCGGCGGCAAACAGGCCGGCGATCAGTCGTGTTGTCTTCATGAATTCTTTCTCCCCGATGGTTCACGTGTGGACGGCCAAGACCGTTTCCGACACGGTAGTCCACAAGGCGATCATGGCTTCGTTTCGATGGAGGGCAATGCCAACTGCCGTGGTTGGTGGTTTACAGTGCCGTGGGTGGATACCGCCGCGGCCGACGAGTTCACCGAGCCGCGACAACGACCTGCGTACGGACCCTTCCTGCTCGTCGCCTTCGTGGGTCTGGTCGTGTGCACCAACGTCGCCAACGTCGTCTTCGCCCATTGGGTGAAGACGCAGCCCGAGCGCTTGATCATGTTGTCGTCGCGCAACCGGTACCTGATCGGCGCCGTCGGAGCCGGTATCTCGCCGTTCGCGTACGCGGTGATCGCCACGATTCGGCTCACCGTGGCGGCCGCGGTCTGCCACTTCATCGGCCGCGCCTACGGCGATCATGCCCTTCGCTGGTTCACCCGGTTCTTGGGGATGAGCCAGGAATCCGTCGACCGTTTCGAGCAGCAGTACCGCACCGCCGAGTGGGTGCTGATCCCGTTCTTCGTCGGTAGCAACATCGTCTTCGTGCTCAGTGGCATGGTGCAGACCCGGTGGCGACGGATCGTGCCGCTGCTCCTAGCCGGCATCGCCGCCCGCCTCGCCCTGCTGTGGTGGCTGGCCAAGCAGTTCGAGTCTCAGGTGAAGTCCGTGATCGACTTCTTGCAGCACTACCAGATTCCGATCATCATCGGCTCGTTCGCCGTGGTCATCCTCAGCAACATCGTCAACATCCGCCGCGGACGTGCGTAGCGGGTCGCGGATCATGCTCTGGTAGACAACAACCATGGCTCAGACTGCACTCGGTGACAACACCGTCAACACCGTCGGCGACCTTCCCTCGGTCGGCTCGACAACCCCCTCGTTCAGCCTCACCAAAGGTGACATGTCCGAAATCACACAAGCCGACCTGGCTGGTCAGCGTGTCGTGCTCAACATCTTCCCGAGCCTCGACACCAAAGTGTGTGCAATCAGCGTGCGCAAGTTCAACGAGATCGCCGCCGGCCTCGACAACACCACGGTGTTGTGCGTCTCGGCCGACCTGCCATTCGCCCAGGCACGGTTCTGTGGCGCCGAAGGACTCACCAACGTCACGACTGCGTCGACCTTCCGCAGCGACTTCGGTTCGGCCTACGGAGTGAAGATGGCCGACGGCCGGCTGGCCGGCCTGATGGCTCGGTCAGTGGTGGTGCTCGACGAGAACGGCAAGGTCATCCACTCGCAACTCGTGCCGTCGATCGGTCAGGAACCCGACTACGACGCTGCCGTCGCGTCACTCGGCTGATCAGAACCCCAGGAACGCGTCGAGCCCTAGCGTGAAGCCGGGGTGTTCGCCGATGTGCTTGCACGCCAGCACCACGCCGGGCATGTAGCAGAAGCGGTCGTAGCTGTCCTGACGAATGATCAGCGTCTGACCGTGGGCGCCGAGGATGACCTCTTGATGGGCCACCATGCCACGCATCCGCACCGAGTGCACACGGATGCCTGCTGGACCCACACCACCGCGGGCCCCCGGATACACCTCGTGCTGCGTTGCATCGGGAGTCCAGTCGTCTGACGCCGCAGCCATTCGTTGTGCCGTGCTGACAGCCGTACCCGACGGCGCATCGATCTTGGCGTCGTGGTGCAGTTCGATGATCTCGGCGGAATCGAAGAACGGCGCAGCCATCTCGGCGAAGCGGATCATCAGCACCGCGCTGATGGCGAAGTTGGAGGCGATGACGCAGTTGCTGCCGGTGAACTGTGAGCGGAACGCGTCGAGGTCGGCATCGTTGAACCCGGTCGTGCCGACGACGGCATGCACCCCGTGCATCGCCAGCCAGGGCAACGTGATGCGCGCCGACGCAGCGGTGCTGAAGTCGACGACGACATCGCAGCCGGCGTCTGCCAGAGCGCGCAACTCTGCGGCAATGGTCACCCCATGGCAGGTTTCCCCGGCCGAGCCGCGACCCACCGCGGCCACCAGGTCGAGGTCGCGATCAAGGGCGATTGCGGCACAAGCGGTAGCTCCCATGCGCCCACCGGCACCGACTACTCCGACCTTGATCTGCGACATGGTGTTGACCGTAGCCGCGTGGCGGTCGTCAGCCGGTTGGGCCGACGGTGACCACGATCTGTTCGGCCGTGAGCACCTTGTCGATTGCCCGCCGTGCCGCGACCTGATCGACGGCCGCCCAGCGAGCGACCTGCTCGTCGATGGCTCGAACAGTGCCGGTGGTGATCAGCTGCGCGCCGTTGCGCGCCATTCGCGCCGCAGTGTCTTCGAGGCCGAGCTCGAAGGCACCAGTGAGATACCCCACGGCGACGTCGAGCTCGTCGTCGGAGATGCCGTCGCTGACCAGACGATCGAGCTCCGAACGCATCAGGTCGACCACCCGCCCGCAGTGTTGCGGCTGCGTGCCCGCGTACATCTGGAACGCGCCGGTGTCGGCATACGCGGAAACGCCCGAGTAGACGGAATAGGCGAGACCGCGACGTTCGCGGATCTCCTCGAAGAGCCGGCTCGACAGACCTCCCCCGAAGACGTGGTTGACGACGTCCAGTGCTTCGCGATCGTCATCGCCGCGGGCGAGCGATCGGCCGCCCATCACGATGTGCACCTGTTCGGTGTCGTCGTCGATCGAGTGGTGGCCGCCGAAGGCCACGGGTGCCTTGCGACGCGGAACAAGGCCCGTAGCGCGCAGCTCGGCGAAGGCGGTCGACACCATCTCGAGAGCGTCGTCGTGATTGATCGGGCCGGCCAGGCTGATGACCGTCGAACCGGAGTGGTAGTGCGCCTCGAAGAATCGACGAACGTCAGCGGGTGTGATGGCTTGCACCGTCTCACGGTCGCCGGCGGTTTCCCGACCGAGAGGATGTTCGGCGAACAACTGCGCGGTGAAGGTGCGATGGGCGACATCGTCGGGCGAGTCGTCGTCCATCGCCAGCTCCTCGAGGATCACCAGACGTTCGCTGTCGACATCGGCCTCGCGCAACGCGGGACGGATCAACACGTCGCTCAGCAGATCGACACCGAACACGGCGTGCCGAGCCGGCAACCGGATGTAGTACGCGGTGTACTCCTTGGCGGTGAACGCGTTGAAGTCGCCGCCAACTCGATCGACCGAGCGGGAGATCTCCTGCGAGCTGCGCGTCGGTGTGCCTTTGAACAGCAGATGTTCCAGGAAATGGCTCACTCCACTGAGCTCAGCGGGTTCGTCGCGCGAGCCCACACCGACCCAAACCCCGGTTGCCACCGAAAGCGCGCCGGGCACGTGTTCGGTGGCGACCGTGAGGCCGGAGTCGAGTTGAGTGATTCGAAGGTCGGTCATCGACCAGAGATGGCTCTCGAGTCAGCGATGCCGGCGCGGGCCACGGTTACGTGCACCGCGATCGTCGCGACGCGGGCCACGATCGGCACGGTCGCCACCGCGATCTGCAGCAGCGCCGCCGCCGGCTTCGCCACCGGGACCGAGATCTCCGAGCTCACCGGCCAACTCGGCGTCGAACGCATCGTCGAAGCTGACCGCGACTGCACGATCACCGACTGGCACCGAAACGGATGCCGGAGCCGGCGAGGCCGCTGCCGTGTCACCGGAGGAGTCGCCGTTCGGGAAGGGGTTCCACGACGGGCCGGGGGTCAGGCTGACTTTGCCCTTCTCGTCGATCTCCTCGACCACGACTTCGATCTCTTGACCGAGCGTCAACACGTCTTCGACGTTGTTGATGCGCTTGCCCTTGCCGAGCTTGGAGATGTGCACGAGACCGTCACGGCCGGGAAGGATGTTGACGAAGGCACCGAACTTGGTGACGTTGACAACCCGTCCTGTGTACGTGGCTCCGACATCGGCCTTCGGCGGATCGACGATCGCCAGGATGCGGGCTTTGGCCTCTTCCATCTTCGACGCCTCGACGGCACCAATGGTGACGATCCCGACCGAGCCGTCGTCGTCGACAGCGATGTCGGCGCCGGTCTCTTGTTGGATGGTGTTGATGACCTTGCCCTTGGGCCCGATGACCTCACCGATCTTGTCCATCGGAATGGTGATCGAGATGATCTTCGGTGCCGTCGCGGCGACCTCGGCGCGTGGCTGCGCGAGGCACGCGTTCATGTTGGCGAGGATCTCGGTGCGGGCTTCCTTGGCCTGGTCGAGCGCGGCAGCCAGCACGTCGGCAGGGATGACTTCGATCTTGGTGTCGAGCTGCAAGGCCGTGATGAAGTCCGACGTTCCGGCAACCTTGAAGTCCATGTCGCCGAACGCGTCCTCCGCACCGAGGATGTCGGTGAGGGTCGTGTACTTGCCCTCGGCAAAGACGAGGCCCATGGCGATCCCGGCAACGGCGGCCTTGATCGGCACACCGGCATCCATCAACGCCAGCGACCCGGAGCACACCGACGCCATCGACGTCGAACCATTGGAGGCCAGCACTTCGGCCACCAGGCGCAGCGTGTAGCTGAACTCTTCCTGGCTCGGCAACACCGGAATCAGTGCACGCGCGGCGAGCGCACCGTGACCGATCTCGCGTCGCTTCGGCGAACCGACACGACCCGTCTCACCGTTGGCCCACGGGGCCATGTTGTAGTGGAACAGGAAGTACTTGTGCGACTCGGGGCTGAGCGTGTCGAGGAGCTGGTTCATGCGCGGCATGGCCATGGTGACGACGTTCATCACCTGGGTCTCGCCACGCTGGAACAAGCCGGTTCCGTGCGCCGTCGGCAACAGGCCGACTTCGCTGTTGATGGGACGCAGATCGCGCGGGCCACGGCCGTCGATGCGCAGGCCTTCATCGACGATCCGCTTGCGGACCGCCTTCTTGGTGAGCGTGCGAACGGCCTCTTTCACTTCGCGTTCGCGGCCGGCGAGCGCGGCACCTTCGCCGCACAACGCCGCGATCGCCTCGGCAGCAGCGGCATCGGTTGCCGCGTTGCGCTCGGCCTTGGCGCTGATGGTGATGGCCTTGGCCACCCCGTCGGCAACGACGGCGGCGACTGCATCGAGCACCTCAGGGGCGTAGTCGAGCTGCGGGGTGTAAGCCATCGGGACGATCGGGCCATGAGTGGCGACGACCGAGGCGACCAGCTGTCGCTGCAGTGCGATCGATTCCTTGATCCACACCTTGCAGGCCTCCAGCCCTCCGGCGAGTGCCTTCTCGTCGACCTTCGGCGCGCCAGCGGCGTAGTACTCGAAGCTCTTCGCCGTTCCACCGGCTTCGACCATCATGATGGCCACGTCACCGCTGTCGAGCTGGCGACCGGCAACGACGAGCTCGAACGTACTGGCCGCGCCCTCTTCGTAGGTGGGGTGCGGGATCCACTCGCCGGTCTGGCTGTGGGCGATGCGCACGGCACCGATCGGGCCGTCGAACGGGATGCCCGAGATCATCAACGACGCCGATGCGGCATTGATGCTGAGCACGTCGTGCGGGTTGGCCATGTCGGCACCCATGACGGTGAGCACGACCTGGGTCTCGTTGCGGAACCCCTCGGGGAACGCGGGTCGCAACGGGCGGTCGGTGAGTCGGCACGTCAGGATGGCATCCTCGGTGGGGCGCCCTTCACGACGGAAGAACGAGCCCGGCACCTTGCCCGCTGCATACGCACGCTCTTCGACGTCGATCGTGAGTGGGAAGAAATCTGTTCCCGGACGAACGTCCTTGGCTGCGTTGGCCGTAGCCAGCACGATGGTGCGGCCGATGCTGGCCAGCACGGCTCCCTGGCTCTGTTGAGCCAGCTTTCCTGTCTCGAAGGACAGGATCTTGTCAGTTCCCGATACCGGGCCTGACACTCGAATGGCCTCTGCCATTGCGAGCTCCTTTCAGTTGTCGGCACACGTCTGGTGTGCCGTTTGAAGGAGCAGCGGGCCGGTTCCCAGTCGGCAACCCCGCCGCAGCGATACGGGGCTCTCGACTGACAACCGACTCGGTTGCTGCTCGTGATGTGACAAGGGCCGAGCCATGAGGCCCGGCCCAAGATTTGTTGCGACTAGCGACGCAAACCGTTTTTCTGGACGATCTGGCGATAGCGCTCGATGTCGATGTTTCGAGCGTAGTCGAGCATTCGACGACGACGACCGACCATCATCAGAAGGCCACGACGACTGTGGTGGTCCTTCTTGTGGCTCTTCAGGTGTTCGGTCAGCTGGTTGATCCTGGCAGTGAGAAGTGCGATCTGCACTTCGGGGGAACCAGTATCGCTGTCGTGCACCTTGTGCGCGTTGATCGTGTCCTGCTTGGACATGTCGTTGCCTTCCTTGGGTTGGAGGTCGCGCTCCGATTCGAACGAATCGGTACGCATCACGCCGGAGGTTGAGCCCCAGCGGACCCGACCAGCATAGCGGCTTGTCGGCTCATTCGGGTTGCCATCCCGGTCACCCATACACTCGGTCCCATGCCCACCGCCGTGACGCTGCGGGGATTGCGCAAGTCGTTCGGCAACTTGGAGACCATCTCGGGGATCGATCTCGAAATCGCCGAAGGCACGTTCGTGAGCGTGATCGGGCCGTCAGGGTGTGGCAAGTCGACGCTCCTGCGCGTCGTCGCCGGTCTCGAAACGGCGAGTTCCGGCGACGCGTTGGTCTACGGCGAGCCGGCCATCGCGGCACGCCGCCGCAAGCAGGTTGCCATCGTGCCGCAACACCCGGGCCTGTTGCCGTGGAGGACTGTTCGCGCCAACGCCCGCCTGCTCCTCGACATCAACACCAAGGCCAACGGCTCGACGACGACCGACCCGATCGAGCTGTTGGAGCGAGTCGGGCTCACCGCGTTCCTCGACGCCCACCCTCACGAGCTCTCCGGCGGCATGCAACAGCGGGTTGCCCTGGTTCGGGCCCTCGCCCTCGGTGCCCCGTTGCTGGCGATGGACGAGCCGCTCGCCGCTCTCGACGAGATCACTCGATCCGAGATGCGAGTGATGCTCAATCAGCTGGTGGAAGGTCGCGGGGTGACGACGATCTTCGTCACCCATTCGATCAGCGAGGCCGTGGCTCTCAGCGATCGGGTGCTCGTCACGTCGCCGCGGCCGGCGCGAATCGTCGCCGACATCGCCATCGGCCTCGGCAGGCCACGACCCGACGACGTCGACGACGATCCCCAGTTCTTCGAGCTGTGCAGTCGGGTTCGGCACGCCTTGCAGGAGGGAGCGCGGTGAACCGCACACGATTGCTCGCGCCAATCGCCGGACTGGTCGTGTTCTTCAGTGCGTGGGAAGCGTTGGTGCGTGCCTTCGACATCCGCCCGTTCGTTCTGGCGAAGCCGAGTCGGATCGTGCGCTACCTCGCCCAATTCCCGGACGACTACCTCCGCGCCTCGCTGACCACCATGAGGCATGCGACGTTGGGATTTGCCGTTGCCATCGTCGTTGCCTTGATGGTCGGTGCCGTCATGGCTGCGTCGAGCTTCCTCGAGCAGGCGACGCAGCCTGTGCTCACCCTCATCGCGGTCACACCGTTCGCGGCCTACATCGGGTCGGTCAAGATCGGGCTCGGTGCCTTCTCCGAGAAGCCCGTGATCTTCATCGTCGCGCTCGTGTCGCTGCCTGCCTTCACGTTCGCTGCAGCCGACGGGATGCGCGGTGCCGACCCATCCAGTCGCGAGCTGCTCGCCTCCGTCGATGCGTCGGCTTGGGAGGTGATGTGGCACCTCCGGTTGCCGTCAGCGCTCCCTTCGCTGTTCACCGCGGCCAAGTACAACACCGGGCTCGCACTGGTCGTGGCCTACCTCGCCGAGCGCGGCACGGGTGGGCTCGGTGAGATCGGCGCCAGAGCCTTCGCCAACAACGAGGGCGACCGGCTGTGGGCTGCGATCCTGTCGATGGCGATTCTCGGAACCATCAGCCTGGTGCTGCTCAACCTGCTGCAACGAGCCGTCATGGGGTGGCATGCATCACAGCGAACCCAGCGCAGTTGACAGGGTACGGTGCAGACGATGGCCGAACTCGATGACCTCAGGTCCCGAATCGATCAGCTCGACAACGCCTTGCTCTCGATCGTCGCCGAACGACTCGCGGTGTGCCGCGAAGTCGCCGCGCTGAAGGAAGGCTCCGATACGCCGGTCATTCAGCCGGCCCGCGTGCGCGACGTGGTGATCACGCGTCGGCAACAGGCCATCGAGGCCGGAATCGATCCCGACTTCGCCGAGCAACTGTTCCGCGTACTGCTCACCGAGACCCACCGGATCGAAGTCGCCGGGCATCGTCCCGACGCCGCACCGGAGAAGCCGGCCAGTACCGGCGAGGCGCGATCCGGTCTCGACACGGTGGCCACGCGCGTCGACCACATCGTGATCGCCGTCGACGACTTCGAGTCGGCAAAGGCGTCGTTGCAGAACCGTTTCGGGTTCCACGAGGTGGCCATGGCGGGCGCGGCTCGCCCGGGAATCTGCGCGCTCGTGGTCGGCGGAGTCACGCTGGTGCTGGTCGGGGCGCAGGCCTCGCCGAGCGTGGCGGCTTACCTGGAAGGTCACGGCCAAGGAGTGCAACACGTCGCCGTCGAGGTGCTCAACGCCGGCTTCGCCCGTGCCTGCCTCGCCGATGCGGGCACACCGCTGCTCACCGAAGTGCTGGTCGACAGCGACGGGCACGAGCAGTTCTTCGCGGTCAGCGAGCCGGGGGCCGGCATCCAACTCGGCTTCATCTCCCGTACAGGTCACCGGGTCGGGGTCGGCGCCGACAACGTGCTGGCGTTGTTCGACGCCATCCGGACAACGACGTGTTGAGCAGCCCGCGATATTCTCCGAGCACGCATGACCGAAGGGGCGCTGCGCGAGTTTCTCGCAACGCGACAGTTGCCCGTTGTGCACTGGCAACAACTCGAAACCTCCTCTCAAAGGACTCGCCCATGCTGTTTCGTCGCGCCGTGCTCATCTCGCTCGCGCCGATGCTGTTGATCGCTGCATGCACCAGCGACTCCAGGACTCCGGCCGCGAGCCAGACCTCGACAGCCAGCCAAGCAACGAACGCCAGCACACCGCCAACCCAAGCAGCGACAACAACACCACCCGAGACCGTACCGGCGATTCCCCTCGTCGAGACCGGTCAACCGTTTCCCGCGGCTCGTTGCGATACCAACAAGGCCGCCGGAACGATCACATATCTCTCCAGCTTCGACTTCGCCGCCTCGGCATCGATCGTCGAGATCCTCGTCGCCAAGCAAAAGGGATACTTCGACGATCTGTGCCTCGACGTCAACGTCAAGCCAAGCTTCTCCACCGACAACTATCCATTGATCGCCGCCAACGAGGCACAGATCTCGTCGGGTGGATCCTTCAGTGAAGTTGTCGACTACGCCGGTCGAAACGAGGCCGGCTTCATCGCTCTCGCGGTCGACGGACGAACCGGAATCGACGCGCTCATCGTCAAAGACGGCCAGAGCACCGAGCTGGCCGACCTGAAGGGCAAGACCATCGGGGTCAAGGGTGCCATCACCCCATCGGTCGCGGCCATGTTGAAGAAGGCCGGACTCACCGAGGGCGACGACTACAAGACCGTGCTGCTCGACGGCTTCGACCCGAAGGTGCACATCGCCATCCCCGAGATCGTCGGGTTTCCCGGCTTCAAGAGCAACGAACCGCTTCAACTGGCAGCAGCGGGGATCCCGTTCAAGCTGTACGACCCGGCCAGCTACGACATTCCCGGGAGCTTCGGCGTGCTCTACACGAACTCCACGTTCCTCGAAGACTTCCCGACCGCCGCAGAAGACTTCATGCGCGCCGCGATGAAGGGTCTCGCCGATGCTCTGGCCGATCCAAAGGCGGCCGCCCAGATCGCTGTCGACATGATCAACGCCAACGGCAACGCTCAACATCTGTCTCCCGACGGAGAGATCGCCCGTTGGGGGGTCGAGTCCAAACTGATCACCGACTCGACAGCCAGCGATCTGCCCATTGGGGTGCCCGATACCGACCTGCTCCAGAAAGAGGTCGACACGTACGCCGAGATCGGTCTGTTCGGCGGGCACGTGCCGGACATCTCCACACTGGTCGACACGACTCTGGCGAAAGGTCTCTACGACTCGAGCGGCAAGGTGATCTGGCCCTCGACGTAAGCGCTCAGCTCGGCTGGGCGTCGAGCACGATCCGGGCATGCTCGATGTCGTGCTTCAACTGCGTGATCAAGGC
>DATAJN010000376.1:0-1964 GCA_036262105.1 Ilumatobacteraceae bacterium | reverse complement strand
GGCGAGGCTCACCGCAGCGGACCGATCGGAGAGAGCTCCGCCGACGACGACCACGGGCGAACCCTCGCCGAACCAGTCGAAGGCAATCCGAGTGCCGTCGGCCGATCGCACTGTGTTCACGGTCAGACAGAATCCGGGAAGCAGCAAAAGGGATGGCCAGCCGACTCGAGCATTGGGCGACATTTTGTCACGTCACCGCGACCCGTAGTGTTCCAACATGGTTGCGCAACTGAGCCACCACCGGCCCTACGGCAGCGGGACTAGGGAGTCAGGCTGGGCAGCCGTTTGGTGGGGACGAATCGCAACTCGGAGAGCCTGACCTTGGCCAGACGGAGCATCAACAACGCCCGGATCACCCACCAGCCGGGATCGATCTCGAACCACCGATGCGAGAGCTTGGCTGAGGTCGGCGCGGCGTGGTGGTTGTTGTGCAAGCCCTCGCCGGCAGTGATCAGCGCGAGCCACTGCAGGTTGCCGGCCCGATTGGGGTAGGGGCGACGGCCGAACTGGTGGGCGATGGCGTTGACGGCGGCCGAGCCGCCGAGGTAGATGTTGACGTGGACGAATGCCGCCAAGAGGCCGATCAGCGGGCCGAAGACCAGCACCAGCACACCGATGCCGATGGCCAACCCGAAGAGCGCGTGGTCGTAGAACCAGCGATCCGCTCTGGTCGGAGGCAGGTCTTTGGAGTAGCGCGACATCGTGTCGACGTTGCGCGCCTCTCGTCGGTACAGGCTGACGTTGCTCATCTGCACCCTGACCCATCCGAGGAGAACAGGGGAGTGAGGATCACCCTCGACATCGGTGAACGCGTGGTGCTTGCGGTGAACAGCTACCCACTCCCGCGGGCGGATGCCGGTGGTGATCCAGACGATGAAACGAAACACCTCCGTAACCGGGCGCTTGAAGGAGATGGCTTTGTGAGCGAGCCCACGATGGAGGTACACCGTCGACGCCACGAAGGCGATGAACGACACACCGAAACCGATCGTCAGACTCAGGGCGATGACCCGGAACATCTGTTCATTTTAGCACCCCTACCTACCGGTCGGTAGGCGAACAACCGAGAAATGGCTACACTTCCGACATGGCGGAACACGCGGTCGAACAGATCTCGACCCGCGATCTGATCGTCAGTGAGGCCCTGCACTGCTTCGCCGAAGCCGGCTATGACGGAACGTCACTCAACGACATTGCCGCATCGGTCGGCATTCGCCGTCCGAGCCTTCTTCACCACTTTCCGTCCAAAGAGGCCCTCTACCACGAGGTCTTCGAGCGGCTCTTGAGCGACTGGTTCGAGCGTCTGGCCGAAGCAGTCGACGTGCCCGAACGCGGTTGGGCGAAGGTCCAGCTCGTCATCGGAGCCGGGTTCGACTTCTTTGCCGACAACGATGAGTACGTCCGGCTGATGCGCCGAGAGGCCCTGGATGGTGGCGCCCACCTGGGCATCGATCTCGCCGCCGTGCTGCGGCCGATGTGGGATCGCAGTGTCGACTACTTCCGCAACGAGATGGCCGCCGGCGTGTTCCGCGAGCACGATCCTGAACAACTCCTGCTCACTGGATACGGCGCCTTGCTCAGCTACTTCTCCGACGCACCGTTCCTGGGCGGCTTGCTCGACCAGGATCCGTTGGCCGCCGACGCGCTCCTTCGCCGGCGAGACCACATCACGGCGTTCTTCCGAACTGCCCTGGTGCCCTAGCCCAGGGCCTGCAGAACCGGCGCAGGCGCAGGCTCCTCGCCTAGCGTGAAGCAGGTGAGTGGATCGGGCACGCTTTCGGAGGCAGCTTCCAAAGCGTTGCTGCGTCAACACGGAGTGCCGATCGCCGACGAGCGCGAAGTCGGCGACGTTGCCGCTGCCGTCGACGCGGCGGCCGAGCTCGGCTACCCCGTTGCCGTGAAGTTGTGCGGCGCCGGGATCGCGCACAAGACCGAGCGCGGTCTGGTGAGGCTGCGATTGGGCG
>DATAJN010000375.1:0-6302 GCA_036262105.1 Ilumatobacteraceae bacterium | reverse complement strand
GCGTCGGATGTCTCGATCACGACGAATGCGTCATAGCGAACAGCCGTCGTGGAGAGCGCAGCCACCTCGTCGGCTTTGGCGCCGGTCGCGAAGACCTTCAGAATACGACTCACCCGTGTCTCCTCTCGTCCGAGCCCTCGAGAGAGCAACGTCGAACCCGACGCTCCACGCAGAAGACCGCCTGACATACTGCGCCTCCCGTGAAGGAGCGTCAATGGTGCGCCGAACTGCGCGACAATTTGCGCATGGGTGACGTAATCGCCGGGGCCGCTGGCGCTGAAGCGCGCTGGGCGGTGATCGACCGGGCGCGGTCGAAACCATCAGCCAGCTGACGTCTTTCTCTCGAGGTCGTGTCTGTCACCTAGTTGCAACCGGCTGTCGTTCTCACGTAGTTCACAACCGGCTTGAACGGCCCTTTCGTCGAGCGAGTCGATCATGAGCGCATGGACACCGTGATTCGACTGGGGTCCGAGCTCGATCGGTCTGCGACCGACGAGTCCGCTCCCAATACCCCCGCAACGTTCGACGACTTCGCGCAGGGATGGCCGCCCCCCACACGTCCCACGGGAGACGACGAGCAGCAGACCACAGACCCTTCGTCTCCTCGCCGGCGCGGCGGTCGTACCCGCTTCGCCGGTCGGGTTGTCGGGGTTGTCGCGGTGGCCAGCCTCTCGGCCGGCATGGGTTTCGTCGGTGGCCGGGTGGGCTCCGGCTCCGATCAAGCCGCGACGAACCCGACTGCCGCCTCGACCGTCGGCTTCGAGGCCGAGAACATGAACGTCGCCGCTGCTCTATCGGCCGTTGAAGCCTCGGTTGTTTCGATCGACACCACCATCACCGTCCGCCGTGGGCCGTTCAGCGGCGAGAGCCAGGGCGCGGGTACCGGGGTGGTCCTCGACGCGAGCGGCTACATCGTGACCAACGCCCACGTCGTCGATGGTGCGACGAGCATCAAGGTGACAGTCGGCGATGGTGCGCAACGCCCGGCCACATTGGTGGCAACCGACACCACGCACGACATCGCCGTGCTACACGTCGACGACAATGCCGGCCTCGTCACGGCGCCACTCGGGGCATCGAGTGCGCTTGCCGTCGGCGATGATGTCATCGCGATCGGCAATGCCCTGGCGCTCGAAGGCGGGCTCACCGTGACGGAGGGCATCGTCTCCGCGCTCGGACGATCGATCGAGACAGACTCCGGCAGTCTTTCCGGACTGATCCAGACCGACGCGGCGATCTCTTCCGGCAACTCCGGAGGGGCGCTGGTGAACGCGGCTGGTGAGGTCGTGGGCATCAACACCGCCGTCGCTGCCAGCTACGGCAGCGTCACCGTGTCGAACATCGGGTTTGCAATCCCCATCGACGATGCCGTGCGCATCGCCGACGGGTTGATCGAAGCTCAGAGGTAGAGCTCTCAGGTTCTTTTCTGGATGTTGGCCCATTCGTCGCGCAACCCGACCGTGCGGTGGAACAGCATCGGTGTGACCGGGTCGTGGGCGAAGTAACCCAGACGTTCGAACTGCACAACCTCCCCAGGCGGGGTGTCGGCCAAGGCGGGTTCCATCTTGCACTCGGTCAGCAGCTCTCGTGACTGGGGGTTGAGATCGTCGAGCGGCTCTCCGGTCGTTTCGCCGGGTACCTCGGCGCTGAACAATCGCTCGTACAACGCAACGGTTGCCTCGACGGCGTGGTCGGCCGACACCCAGTGCATGGTGGATTTGACCTTGCGGCCGTCGGGCGCGTTGCCTCCAGATGTGGCCGGGTCGTAGGTGCAATGCACCTCGACCACGTTGCCTTCATCGTCCTTCGCGAACCCCGTGCACGTGACGAGGTACGCCGACCGCAACCGCACCTCGCGTCCGGGCGTCAGCCGGAAGTACTTCGGCGGTGCATCCTCCATGAAGTCATCGCGCTCGATGTAGAGGATCTTGGAGAACGGCACCTGACGAACGCCGTCGGCAGGGTTCTCCGGGTTGTTGACCACCTCGTGGTGTTCGACCACAGGTTTGCCCGTGCTGTCGTCGGGCCAGTTGGTGATCACCAGCTTGAGTGGGCGCAGAACGGCCATGCGGCGCAACGCGGCTTCGTTGAGCTCGCGCCGGATGAACGACTCCAGCAGTTCGATCGAGTGGCGGCTGTTGGTTCTGGCCACTCCGATGTAGCTGCAGAAAGCGCGGATGGCCTGGGCCGGATATCCGCGACGCCTGACACCTCGAAGGGTCGGCAGGCGCGGGTCATCCCAGCCGTCGACGATCCCGTCGTTGACCAAGCGCGCCAGACGGCGCTTGGAGGTGATCGTGTGAGTGATCTCGAGGCGGGCGAACTCGGTTTGGCGCGGCTGGTCACCGGGCAAAGGCAGGTGGCTGAGGTACCAGTCGTAGAGGGCGCGGTGACTGTCGAACTCGAGCGTGCACAACGAGTGGGTGACGCCTTCGATGGCATCGCTTTGACCGTGGGCCCAGTCGTAGGTCGGGTAGATCACCCATTCGTCGCCTGTTCGCCAGTGATGGCCGCGACGGATGCGGTACATCACCGGATCGCGCAGCTGCATGTTCTCGTCCTGCATGTCGATCTTGGCGCGCAGCACTCGTGCGCCGTCGGCAAACTCTCCGGCACGCATGCGTCGGAGGAGGTCGAGGTTCTCGGCGACAGCGCGCCCGCGGTAGGGGCTTTCGACACCGGGTCTGCCGTATCCACCGCGTTGTGCCGAGATCGTCTCGCCGTCCTGATCGTCGACGTAGGCGAGGCCCTCGTTGACGAGGTGCTCGGCCCACACGTACAACTGCTCGAAGTAGTCGGATGCGTAGAGCGCCTCGCCCGGCAGGAAGCCGAGCCACAGCAGGTCTTCGATGATCGACCCGGCGAACTCGATGTCTTCGGTGTCGGGGTTGGTGTCGTCGAACCGCAGGTTGCACACTCCGCCGAACTCCTCGGCGATGCCGAAGTCGATGCAGATGGCCTTCGCATGACCGATGTGCAGGTATCCGTTGGGTTCCGGTGGAAACCGCGTCTGAACACGACCGGCGAACGTGCCAGCTTCGATGTCGGCCCGCACCAGGTCACGAACGAAATCAAGGCCGGTACCGGTGGGGTTGTCGGTGGTGCTCATGGGTCAAACATTCTCGCCGAGGAACTTGTGAAAACCACGAACGTACTCGCCCGTCACTCGATACCGTCGGTGACGTGGATTCTGCTCTGGCGAAGCCGCTCCTCCGTGGCTGGTCGCACGTCGTGGCATTCAGCACCGTTGCGGTGCTCGGGGTCATCATGCTCGCCGTGGCCGGCGCCTCACCGAGTGAACGGCTCTGGCTCGGTGTCTACGTCGCCGGCACGCTGACGATGTTCGGTATCTCGTCGTTGTACCACCGGCTGCATTGGCGCGATCGTGGTCTCTCGATCATGCGCCGCCTCGATCATTCGGCGATCTTTCTTGCCATCGCCGGTGCGTATACGCCGGTCATGGCGGTCGCCCTCGACGGGTGGCAGAAGGTGTTCGTGCTGTGCGCAGCCTGGGGCGGCACGATCCTCGGTATGACCCTGGAGTGGTTGCCGATCAGAGTGCCCCGGCCATTGTTCACCGCCATCTACGTGATCGTCGGTTGGTCGGCCGCGGTTGCCTTCCCGCAGCTGTACCGCAACCTCGGTGGTGCAGGTTTCGGGCTGGTGCTCGGCGGCGGGCTGCTGTACACCATCGGCGCAGTCGTCTATGCCCTCAAGTGGCCCGACCCATGGCCGAAGGTGTTCGGCTTCCACGAGGTCTTCCACCTGTTCACGATTCTCGGCGCCGGCTGCCATCTGGCGGCCATCGCGTTCTACGTCGTGCCGCTGATGTGAGCAATCGCTCGAGCGCCGGCACGCCCGGCAAGCGGTATGCCCTGCCCGATGCCCGCGTGCTGATCAAGCCGTCGTCTGCGGCGTGGTCGATCACGTCATCGAACGCCGTCAACTGCCGAGCCTGACCAAGGCGATCGCCGCCGCCCGAGCGAGGGACGAAGTCGTGCGATGGACGAAGTCATGAGATGATGGAGCATGCTCGATCATCTCTCGATCCAATGTTCCGATACCGCCGCGAGCTCCGCGTTCTACGACGCCGTGCTCGCGCCACTCGGCGGCACACGAGTCATGGAGTTCGGCCCCGCAGTCGGTTACGGCGTGCCACCGATGCCCGATTTCTGGATCGGACCTCACGACAGTGGTGAAGGCTTCCGCGAGTCGCACATAGCGTTCTCGGCACCGCACCGCCAGGCGGTCAGGGAGTTCTTCGATGCTGCAGTCGCCGCCGGAGCCGAGGTCTTGCACGAGCCACGACTGTGGGCGGAGTACCACCCCAACTACTACGGCGCATTTGTCCGCGACCCGGACGGCAACAACGTCGAGGCGGTCTGCCACCTACCGGAGTGACGCCCCTAGGAAGCGATACGAAACTCGGGCCCATTCGATTCGTCACCCGGCACGACGACCACCGGCACGGGACAGGCTTGGAGCAGGGTCGCCAGCCCGCCGTGATCGAGCCCGGGCAGGCTCGCCGGCACGATCACCCGATTCACCGGCCGAGTCTGCATCGCCTGGAAGATCTCGTTGACCGCACTCGTGCCGGACGTGGCGACCATTTCGATGTCGTCTGTGTGCGCGCCGAGGCGGTTTGCGACCTGTTCGAGGTAGATCAACCCGGCCATCGACACATCGATGTCTTCAGCAGCGGCGAACTCGCGCAACGAGCTCGCCGAACGACCGTTGAGCGTGAGCAGCAAGGTGACCGCTCGATCATCGTCGGTCAGCAGGGCAAGACCACCCTCGCCGTGCGGGCTCGACGGGTCGATGAGGATCAGCGTTCTGGCAGCGATCACTGAGTGGTCCATAGGGGCAGGGTACGCGTGCAAGGTTTCGCCTTGCTTGCCGCCAGATGAACACTCGGTCTGTCGAAGGCCATCATGCCGCGCCTCGAGCCGACTGAGCGTTGAGTCTTCGCAAGGTCAAGTAGTCCATGGTCGTGCCTCGAGTGTTCCACGCTCGACGACCGATGACTTGGCCCGCCGGAAGTTTGGCGGCGGTGCCGAGATCGTGTTCGACGAGGTCGTCGACGAGTTCGGCAAGCTTGTCGGCCTGCATCGCCGTGCCCCACCCCGTGTCGCAGAGGGTCTGAAAGAGCTCGGCCCGCCATTCCAACTCGCTCATGTCGCGCTCAACGACGATTGCCGTAGTGGTGCCTGCGTGCGTGACGAAGCCGCCAAAGGCACGACCGCAACCGCACCCC
The DNA here is from genome assembly GCA_036262105.1 of Ilumatobacteraceae bacterium. GTDB lineage: Bacteria > Actinomycetota > Acidimicrobiia > Acidimicrobiales > Ilumatobacteraceae > JAENVT01. Next base: position 1,048 of record DATAJN010000375.1, on the reverse strand, counting down.
GACCCGTCGACCTTTTCGAGGTCGCAGACGATCGAATACCTACCAACCAATTCGCCTTCCGGCACGAAACAGAAGTCTCCCGGTACGTCGCCCTGCGTGCACAGGGTCGCTACGAACATCTTCAACATCGAACTCTCCTTTTCCACGACGAGGTCTTCAGCGGCGCGCTCATGCGGCAAGGGCTTTGGGTGGGCTGTGGCACGCGACGGTGCCGTCGGGGAAGGTGATGGTGAGCGTGCGATCGGCGGCGAGCGTGAACTGCCACCCGCCCTCGTGGGCGCAGTGATGGTGCTTCACGCAGAGCGGTAACAGGTTTTCGATGTCCGTCGGGCCACGATTTCGGTAGTACTTGACGTGGTGGATCACGATCTGATCCCAGGCGACGCAGCAACCAGGCACCGCGCACGTGCGATACATCGCTCGCAGAGCGCGTCGCTGAGCCGGGGTGGCAAGGCGCGTCGTGTGGCCGACGTTCAACTTCACACCGTCAGCGCCGACGATGATCGGCGTGATCTCGGCCACGCACGCCATGCGCCGAATCGTCTCGAGTGGCAACTCGATGGGGAGTCCACAATCGATCACCGTGGCGTCGTGCATGCCGTGCAGGAACGTGGTGGCATCGATGAGGATCGACATGTCGATACCGCTCGGCTTGGCACCCGTCCCGTCGAGGATGGCGACCAGCGCTAGCGCGCGGAGATGATGTTGCTTGTCGAGCGGATCCCGCGGCGCGGTCTCCGGCGGGGAGTCGTGGAAGAGCTTCTCGACGGTGGCGGTCAGTCGGTTGTGGAGGCGAGCACCGGACTCGGGATCGAACTCACCCTTGATGCACCACATCCCACTGGCGTGATCGACCCAGCTCTTCAGATAGGTGGCCTCCTTCTGCTGTCGCAGTCGGTCGAGACCATCGCCACGCCTGCATCTCAGGAGCTCGGCTCGAACCACTCGCGCGAACTCACCTGGGGTGGCCTGCTGGGCGACGCCGCCCAGGAAATCGCCTCGGGCCACGAAGCTCTCGCGCTCTCGATCGTCGAGCTTGCCGAGTGCG
>DATAJN010000374.1:0-3430 GCA_036262105.1 Ilumatobacteraceae bacterium | reverse complement strand
TCGGCGGGCTCCTCGAGCGGCTACCCGCGACCGTGAGCAGCTGGCAAGATGGCGCCATGAGGAACTGGGTCGTCGGAGGGGCGCTGATTCCTCGGGTGGGCGGCGTCGACCTGGACGGGCTGATTCTGGTCGGCAACAGGCGGCGTGACCGCAGCGTGGAATGGACGCCGCCCGGCGGTGTGATCGACCTCGGAGAATCGATCCGCGAGGGTCTGGCCAGGGAGGTGTTCGAGGAGACCGGGCTCACCGTGGCCGGGTGGGCGGATCTGCGGTACTCAGTGATCGTCGAGGCTCCGGAACTGGGTTGGCGACTGCGAGTCGAGGCGTGGGAGACCGACAACGTCGTCGGGGATGTCGTCGTGGCCGATCCCGATGGGATCGTCGAGGAGGTTCGCCAGGTCGCCGGGCCGGAGGCCATTGCGTTGCTGGCGAGCAGCCCGCAGTGGGTGCACGTACCGGTGGGGCAGTGGTTGGCGGGTTCGCTCGGCGACAGCGGCTCGTTCCACTTCCGTGTGATCGGCACTGACCGTGCCAACTCTCGGGTCGAGCGAGTCGCATGACTGATCAACGGGTCGACGATCATCGGGTGATCCTGCACGTCGACATGGATGCATTCTTCGTCAGCGTCGAACTTCGTCGCCGCCCCGATCTCGTCGGCCGACCTGTCGTGGTCGGTGGTACCGGCTCGCGGGGAGTGATCGCCGCGGCATCGTACGAAGCACGTCGCTACGGAGTTCGTTCGGCGATGCCCAGCACGAGAGCCAAGCGGCTGTGCCCCGACGCCGTCTTCCTCCCCGGTGATCACGCGCTCTATGCAACGGTCAGCGCCGACGTGCATGGCATCTTCACGTCGTTCACACCGCTCGTCGAACCGTTGTCGCTCGACGAGGCGTTCCTCGACGTCACCGGTGGACTACGGCTGCACGGGCCGGGCACGACGATCGCCCGACGAATTCGCGATCGTGTGTGGGAAGAGCTGCAGCTTCGCTGTTCGGTCGGTGTGGCGCCGAACAAGTTCCTCGCCAAGCTGGCATCGGTCGCGGCCAAACCGATCGCCACGGCCGACGGTGTTCGCGACGGGGCCGGGGTCGTCGAGGTGTTGCCCGGCCAGGAGTTGATGTTCCTGCACCCGCTGCCGGTCCAGGCCCTGTGGGGGGTAGGGCCAGCGACGCTGCAACGCCTGCAGCGACTCGGCGTGAAGACCGTCGGAGATCTCGCGGATCTCGAAGAGACCGCGCTCGTCGGAAGTGTCGGAGCCGCCCATGGCCGCCATCTGTTCAGGCTGGCGTGGGGCCTTGACGAGCGACCTGTGGAAGTCGATCGAGCAATGAAGTCCATCGGCCACGAGGAGACGTTTTCGACCGACCGCCACACTCACGCCGAACTACTGCGTGAACTCGTGCGCTTGTCCGACGCGGTCGCAGCACGTCTGCGGGCGCACGGCGGCGGGGCGCGCACGGTGACTCTCAAGGTGCGCTTCGCGGGCTTCGACACCATCACCAGAGCGGTGACGGTTGCCGGTGGCGTGTCGACCTCTCACGGGATCGTGGCGGCCGTGGAGCCGCTCCTGGCAGCGATCGATCCGTCGCCTGGTGTTCGTCTGCTCGGGATCAGTGCCAGCAACTTCACCACCCAGACCCAACAGTCGACCCTCGATGATCTGCTCGACGATCGCGTCGACGACGAGCATCAGTGGCTGCTCGCCGAGGAAACGATCGACGCGATTCGCAAGCGATTCGGCGCCTCGGCGATCGGTCCGGCCAGCGCCGTGGGCGACCGTGGCCTGCGTCTGGTGCGGCGCGGTGCCCAGCAGTGGGGGCCAGATGAGGCAGTGGAGACGTAATTGGTATCACTCCTGCGTTGTCTCCGGCGTCGAATCGTGGGAAGATGACAGAAGGCAATCGATCAGGAGCTCGCCATGCCCCTCTCAGAGGACGAACAACGCATTCTCCGCCAGATCGAAGAGCAGCTCCAGCGCGACCCGAGTTTCGGTCGCGACATCAAGCCGCGCCACGTCGGGTCTCGTCGAGCCGTGATCGTGTCATCGGTCGCCACGGCGTTGTGCTTGATCCTCACCGTGGTGCTCCTCGCCGTCAGTCCGTATCTCTCGTTCGTCACGTTCGTCGCCGGCGTTGTCGCCCTGGTGATCGCCGAGCGTCATGTCGCCGCCATCGGCGAAGCAGGCTTGAACCATCTCAGCGACAGCGTGCGCAGTCGTCTCGGTGGTTCTGCCGGCAGCCGCGGCGAGTAACCCGGCGAGCGTCGTCGCTCAGCCGGTGATGCGATAGAGCGCCGATCGCGGATCCAGATGATCGAGCAATCGCGTCATCCAACTCATCCGCGTCCTGCAGGCCGCGTCGACTTCTCCGCGAAGTAGTTCACTGCGTTCGGCCGCGCTGTCGTCGACACCGTACGGTGAGTACACGGAGCGTGTCACCAGCCGGGCGATCTCGATTGCTTCGGCCTTGCCGAAGTCGACGGACCGCGCGTACTCGAGCGGCGTCGCACCGGCCATCCGCGGCGCGCCGGCCATGGTGAGGGTGCGAACAGTCGCGGCCCATGCCGCCGCAATCCTGTCGGCGGCCGACTTGGCTCGATGGCGCGACCATCGATGGACCACTCGTGGCATGGCGAAGAACCAGACAAGCACCGCGAGCACGATGATGGTGACGATCCCACTGCTGCTGGAACCATCGTCGCTGGTGGTCTGGAGCACCGGGTTGTGCGGCCCGGTCGGTGTCGCTTGCCCGGGCTCCACGCGGGGACGTTCGACACTGGGCAGCGACACCGACGGCTTCGGAACGTTGTCTGATGTGGTGCCACCGCGGGTGCCATTGCCCTCCTCCTGAGCCGCAGCCACCCCCGTGTGACCCTCTGCACCCGGAGCGCCGCGCCCAGGAGTGGGGTCGAAGAGCACCCAGCCATAGCCGTCGAACCAGACCTCGTCCCAGGCGTGAGCGTGGCGACCGGCGACGTGATAGAGACCGTCGGACCGCAGCTGACCCTGGGTGAAGCCGACCATCACGCGCGTGGGCAAGCCGAGACTTCGGGCCATCGCTGCGAACGTCGCCGAGAACTGCTCGCAGTAGCCCTGTTTGATCTTCAAGAAGTTGAGGATGGCGTCGTCGCTGTGGCCACGCTGCACGGTGGTCGTGTACTTGAACGACGTGCGGAACCAGTCCTGCAGAGAGCGCGCCTTGTCGTACGGAGTCGTCGCACCCGCGACGACTTCACTTGCCAGCACTCGGACCGAGTTCGGGAACCTGTCGGGCAGGTCGTAGTAGACCTGGTTCGGTGCTCCGGTGACCGTCGCAGTGCGCAACTGATCCTCGGATGGCTCGTTGTCAACTGACGTGACCTGGTACGTATATCCGGCTTCGAGCCCGCCGTCGACCACCAATGCGCCCGCCTGGTCGAGCCACAGCATGTT
>DATAJN010000373.1:0-16520 GCA_036262105.1 Ilumatobacteraceae bacterium | reverse complement strand
GTGCTGTCGGGCGAATCCGACGGCGTGAAGTCGGTTTCCTTTCCGGTGAACGACCACCCGACCTTCTCGTAGAAGGCCCGTGCCCGCGGGTTGTCGCGCAGCACCCACAGCACGGCGGAGCTGTAGCCCTCGTCGCGGAGGAACTCCTCGCAACGACTCATCAACGCACCTGCACCGCCGCTTCCCCAAGCGGTGGGGTGCAGGTAGAAGCCGTAGACCTCCCCGCGGAGAGAGATGTCGGCGGCGTCGACGCTGTGGTCCAGCCGTTCCCGGCCCGTATGGCTGAACCCCACGACGCGGTCATGAACACTGACGACGAAGAGCCGCGACCAGGGCATCGAGCTCCAGCTCCAGGCCTGCCACATGTTGCGACGTGCCGTGGCGAACTCCTCGGCGTCGAGATAATCGTCTGGAACGATGCCTCGGTAACCCACCCGCCATCCATCGATGTGCACCGTGGCAATCGCGTCGGCGTCGTCGATCGTGGCTTCGCGGATTTCGATCATCGCTTCCCGCCAGAAACGGCCAGGTCGGCGCCGTCAGACGGCGAGGAGGTCGCGGGCGCCGGTGTCGCTGGAGGGATGGCGCAGCTTGCTCATTGCCCGAGCCTCGATCTGGCGGATGCGCTCGCGGGTGAGGTTGAAGTGCTCGCCAACCTCTTCCAACGTACGCGGCTCGCCGCGGTCGAGGCCGAAACGCAGCTTGAGGATCTCTCGTTCGCGCTCGTCGAGCGGTGCCAACAGGCGAGCGATCTCCTCGGGAAGCAGCGCGGTGGCGGCCACCTCGAACGGTGATTCCGCGGAGCGGTCTTCGACGACGTCGCCGAGCTCGGCGTCGCCGTCTTCACGCAGCGGCTCGCTGAGAGAGAGCGGTTCGGCCGCGAAGCGCAAGGCCTCGGTGACCTTGTCTTCGGGCATCTCCACTTCCCTGGCGAGCTCCGACAGCGTTGCCGGGCGGCCGAGCTTCAGCTCGAGGCGGCTTCGTGCCTTCTGCAGGCGGGCCAGCGTGTCGCCGGCGTGAACTGGCAGACGAATCGTGCGCCCGGTGTTGGCAATGCCGCGCGTGATGGCCTGACGGATCCACCACGTGGCGTAGGTCGAGAACTTGAAGCCCTTCCGCCAGTCGAACTTCTCGACGGCGTGCATCAACCCGAGATTGCCCTCCTGAATGAGGTCGAGCAGGGGCAAACCGGAGGCCTGGTACTTCTTGGCGATCGAGACCACCAACCGCAGGTTGGATTGAACGAACGCCCGTTCGGCGTCTTCGCCCTCGCGAGCGGCCCGGCGCAGTTCACGCTTCTTCGCGGCTGTGAGATCCTTGCCGACCTGGTCGAGTTCTTCGATGGCCGCCTTGCCGCCTTCGATCTGCTTGGCCAGCCGGACCTCGTCGTCCTTGGTGAGCAGCATGTACTGCCCGATATCGGTCAAGTACAGGCGAACCAGGTCTTCTTCGTCGCGCTCTACGCGATCTTTCGCCACGAATTGCTCCTCGAAGGGTGAGTTTGTTCACCTCCCGGTAACCCGAGCGGCAGTTGCCTCACGATACCCACCAGGTCAAGCACCTCACACCCCGTCGTGTCAAATCGCTCTTCATCGAGGATTCTGATAGTTGGCCAGCCTGTATCGTTCGCGGGAATGGCAAGCCCGACGAGTGCCGGCGAGGTCGAGCTGGCCATCGTGACGATGCGCTTCGATGCATCCGACGCCGCTTCCTTGTTGGCGATCCTGTCCAAGTACGTCGTGTTGACCCGTATGCAACCGGGCTGTCGCAACGTCGACCTGTGCGCGTCGGCAACCCAACCCGGCCGATTCCTGGTGATCCATAAGTGGGAATCGGTGGCGGCGCAACGCGCCCATTTCGACAGCGCCGTGATGGTCGAGATGGCTGCGTCGTGCAACGGATTGCTGGCCACCGCCCCCGACATCCACCTCTGGGACGCGGCCAGCGCCCACGATCTGCTCTAACCAAGATCACACGCGCAAGTTGCGCAGGCGGCTGTAAAGTTCGCCTCTGTTACCCCGTTCGCCCAAGGAGGCGTGCATGGCAAACCCCATCTTCAACGAGACGACCTGGAACAAGGCCGCCCGCAACCCCGGTTGGGGCGCACCCGACCCGTCCACCCGCGCTACACCGATCACCGACGGCCCCGTCAGCGCCTGGCATTCGCAGGTCATGACCGTCGGAGGCACCATCAGTGCGGCCGGTGTGTTGATGGTGGTGCTCCTCGCTGCCGCGGTCGTCGGCTGGCAGTCCGGGCCCGACAACCAGGTCGGTCAAACGGGCTTCCCGGCCTTGGCTCTCGGAGGCATACTCGTTGGCTTCGCCTGCGTCATCGCCATGTACTTCCGCCCGATGTGGGCCAAGGTGCTTGCCCCGGTCTACGCGCTGGGCGAAGGGTTCTTCCTCGGCGTCATCTCCAAGGCCTACGAGAACTACCAGAACGGCATCGTCGTTCAGGCCGTCGGTGCCACCCTCGGCGTGTTCGCCGTGATGCTCATCTTGTACCGCACAAAGATCATCAAGGTCACCGACCGGTTCCGCCGGATCGTCATCACCGCCACGATGGGTTTGATGGCGTTCTACCTCGTGTCGTTCGTCATCAGCCTCATTGGTGGTTCCGGTTCCGTGAGCTTCCTCAACTCGGCCAGCGCGCTCGGCATCCTGTTCAGCGTGTTCGCTGCCGGCCTTGCTGCCATGAACCTGGCGATCGACTTCGACTTCATCGAGCGCGGTGTCAAGCAGGGCTTGCCGAAGGGCATGGAGTGGTTCGCCGCATTCGCGCTGATCGTCACGCTCGTGTGGTTGTACCTCGAGCTGTTGCGCCTGCTCAGCAAGCTGCAACGCCGCTAGCTCAAGATCACAAGCTTCTCAGGAAACCCAGCAGCGCGTCGTTGAATGCTGTTGGGGCTTCTTGTTGTGTCCAATGGCCGACGCCGTCGAGCACGGTCGAGCCGCGGAAGTCGGGCAGCAGTCCGCGCATGCGCTCGATCCCTGAAGGGTCCATCACGTTCACGACGTCGAGCGTGCCACCGATGAAGTAGGCCGGCATGGTCAGTCGTTCGGGGCCGAGGCCATTCACCACCTCGAAGTTGGCGTCGAGGTTGCGATAGAAGCTCACCGGGCCGAAGAAGCCGCTGTGGGCGAACTCGTCGGCGTACACCTTCAGGTCGTCCTCGGTCAGCCACGGGCCTTCCGGTCCGACGAACGGTCGCGGCGGTGGCTCGGCCATCATCGTCAGGAAGCCGGTGCCTTCCATCGGCGGCGGTGGCCGGCTCCTGTCACGCGCCGCAAAGCCAGTGCCACCTGCACTCCACAGGATCTTCGCCATGGAGTCGTGGGCGTCGGCGTCGAGCTCGGCTTCGGCGACGCCGGGTTTCTGGAAGTAGAGGATGTAGAAGAAGCGATCGCCGTAGAGCCTGTTCATCAGCTGCGTCGGTGGCGCGGGCCACTGAACGAACGGCACGCTGACACCGACGACCGCGCGCGTTCGCTGCGGGTGCAGGCGGGCCAGGTCCCACACGATCAGGGCCCCCCAGTCGTGACCGACGAACACTGCATCGTCCTTGCCGAAGTGATCGACGAGAGCTAACAGATCACCCGTGAGATCGCCGATGCCGTATGCGCCGATCTCGCGTGGAGCCGACGAATGGCCGTAGCCGCGCAAATTGGGAGCGATCACGTGAAAGCCGGCGGCGGCGAGAGGCGCCATCTGATGTCGCCACGAGTAGGCAAGTTCGGGGAAGCCGTGGCACAGCACCACCATCGGATCGGATGGAACACCGGCCTGGTGTACCCGCAACGTCACCCCGTTGACGTCGATGTCGGAGATCGAAGCTGCGGCCATCATGGGAGTCTTGCGGGTGGCGACGCCTCTATCCGTAGCGGATCACCATGGAGTCGATCGCCGCAGAGCCGGCGCATGTGTCGGTGACCGCCTGCCCGTCACGGAACAGTCCGAACGTGTAGCTGTCACCCGGTTGGAACGTGAACGTCGTCGTCGGCGAGCTGACGGTGAACGTCGCGGTCTGTACGACGTTGGCCGCGGTGCCTGCCGCAATGGGCGTCGGATCGCTCATCCCCGTCTGGGCGTTGACGCCGACGACGTGAACGAGCCCTGGACGCGACGCGCTGACGTAGTTGGCCTTCCACGCCACGTTGCACGCGCTTGCCGCAGTGTGCCAGTTGAACGAGCCGACGATGGCTGCACCCGGCGTGTAGTCCGGCGGCAGCACGAAGTGGAAGCTGGCGGCATCGGGTACAGACAGGTTGTCCCTGAACCACAGGCCGGCCTGCTCGTTGCGGCCGGGCACGAAGGCGGCGCCTCCGGTATCGGTTGCGAAGATGTCGAGCGAGATGAACTTGTCGTTGCCGGGCAAGAAGTAGCCGGCGACGTCGGCGATCACCTGAACCTTGCCGTTCTGGTTGAAGATGCTGACCTGACCACCAGCACCGATCTTCACGGTGACGAGGTTGGGGATCGTGGTGTTGGCCACCCAGTTGAGGTTGGAAGCAGTTGGCTGCGGCGCGCCCGCAGGGAACACGGTGAGAAAGCTCGGGCCGGTCGTCTTGTCGACGGTGACGTTCATCATCACGGCTGTGGCGTTGCTGGGTACGCCGGCAACTCCGGTGACCTGGAACGTGTGCGTCTGCCCGATGCCGAGTGGCCCGAGGAAGCCGCCGACGTTCTCTGGCGCCGGGCGGGTGTCGAGGATGCGCGTCGGGGCAATCGGCACGAACGATGCTGCGACGACATCGCCTGGCGCCGCCATCGCGTAGTGCATCACGGTGCCGCCGCCGAGTGTGACCGCTATGGCTGCCCCAACGGCTGCCCATCGGCTGCGCCAAGCGCTGCGTCTGCGTTGGCGGACGAGTTGGCCGACTCTGGCCTCGAGATCGCCGAGTCGCCGTTCGTGGTCCATGCGTGGCTCCTCACGTCAAGTTGGTGCCATCGAGGGTAACCATTGCGCCCTACGCGCGGGGTGACCTACGGCGCGGCGGCCCGCCTCAGGCTGTGGCGCTGATGGTGTGCAGGTCGGCCCACGTGAGACCGTCGCTCGTCCAGAGGCGGTCGAATGCGGTATCAGAGTGGTCGGTGAATCCGTGCCGGTTGCGGAAGTTGTACAGCCATCGCTGCTTGTTGACCGGTATGCCGAGACGCTGGAGGCGGCCGACGCAATACGTGTCCCAAGCAGACATCTCGGCGAGGCTCAACTCGTCGTCGGGTGGCGCGTCGGCGAAGCCGCCGAGGAGCCGATCGCGTACTCTCAACAAGACGCGGCCGAGTGATGTCGCGGTGTGGGTCTCGCTCTGTTGACGTGGCTTCTTGGGATCCTCGAATGCGCCGCTCTCGGCGCGGATCGAAATTGGATCGCCGATCGTGACGCGCGTGCGCGCCAGGGGCGTCGTCTCGTCGACTTCGATGGCGACGTCGCGCTCACCGAGGCCGAGCGATGTGAGCAGATCGCCGGCTATCCGCCTGATGACAGCGGCGTCAAAGGCAACGTATGTGAACTGTTCAGGCGTGACCGTCACGCTCACGCTTGCACGCCGATCGAGCCCGGCCCGGCAATGCCGCCGGCCTCGATCATCAGCTTCTCGAGGCGCGCCTGGTGGGCCGAAGCCCGATCGACCTCGGCGGCGGTCTCGATGAGCGACTGCAGCAGCATCTCGCCGTCGCGCCAATCGTCGAACTCGTCCTGCAGGATGAAGTTGATCGAGCGGACCGTCGGCGCGTCGGTGATCTGGCTGGTGTTGTTGCGGTGATACGTGTACGCCGAGATGAAGTGCGGGATGAACACGCGGTACACGCCGACCAACTTCTCGATCGTCTGGTCGGGTGCCTCGGGCTCGGTCATCGCCTCGACGAAGCGGACGATCGCCTCGTTGGCGGGCTGAGTGAGTCGATCGGGGTTCATCTCGCGCAGCTCCGGCAACCGCTTGTGCCACAGTTCGGCGTGCCAGGCGTGCTTGTAGCAGTGCGTTCCCAGGCGCATCTTCACGTCGAGCTCAGGCACCGTGGCCACCCACCCACCGAGCGCCTCGAACAGCTTCATCTCGGCCCACTTGTAGTTGCCCACGCGCCGGGCCGATTCCTCGACGTCGAACGCACCGGGTAGCTCACGCCTGTCCCATGGGGCGAACGGCGCCCTTGCTTTCGTTGGATCGGCCACGTTGCCCCCTCTGACGGTCTGGTGGACAGTAGCGGGCGACGCTCGCTACGGGTCAAGGCAGAGTCGTGGACAGCCACGCCAACTCGGCTTCTCCGAGTGGCGTGGCGGGTGGGCCGCCGTCGCGGTACTCGAGCAACATCGCCCGCCACGGAGCCGTCACCTGCAGGCGGCCGAGTATGGCGCTGACACCCCACACCACCCGATCGAGGATCACGAAGCTCGGTGGCATGTTGAGCTTCTCGATCACCTCGGCGTGCGGCCCCTTGATGTCGACGATCGTCGCCATCGCCTCGCGGACGAAATCACGAGTGAACGTGAAGGTGTCGGTGAGGTACGGGATGTACGGCGTGCTGACGTAGTCGTAGACCTGCTGCGGCGCCAGACCGTGGCCGGGGCGCAGGAACCCCACCTCTTCCATCGCCACGATGAGTCGCTCGGGGTCGCGGTGCACCACGATGGCATCGAGACTGGGGGCGAGCTGCTCCCACTCCCCGGGCGTCCATCGCTTGACCAGTCCGAAGTCGAGGAATGTGACATCGCCGTCGGGGCTGAATCGGTAGTTGCCGGGGTGTGGGTCGCCGTTGAATGCGCCGAGGCGGTGCACCGAGTGCTGGACGAAGCGCCAGATCGATTCACCGGCCCGCCGTCTGGCTTCCGGAGACGCCGTCGATTCGAAGTCCGCCCATGACATCGCCTCGACCCATTCGCTGGTCATCACCCGTCTCGTGCTGGTCGCCCGATCAACGGCAGGGATGAAGACGAAGGGGTGGCCTGCGAAGTGGCGACCGAACTCCGTCTGGCTGGCGGCCTCCAACTCGTAGTCGAGCTCGTCGCGCATCCTGGTGCGCAGCTCATCGACGAGTCCCTTGGAATCGAGCCCCTTGAGCACGAATGCGGTCCCGAGTCGGTAGAACGCCTCCGCGTTGTCGAGGTCGGATTCGATCGACTCAGCGACACCCGGATACTGCACCTTCACAGCCACTTCGCGGCCATCGCGAGTCACGGCGCGATGCACTTGACCCACGCTGGCTGCAGCCACCGGCACCTCCTGCCAATCGAGGAAGATGCGCTCCGGCGGTTGGCCGAGCTCATCGGTGATCATCTTGGCCACGAGAGCGGGCGCCATCGGCTTGGCATCGGATTGCAAGGTGGCCAGCGCTTGCTGGGCATCGTTCGGTAGAGCCTCGACGATGAAGCTGAGCAGCTGCCCGAACTTCATCAACGCACCCTTCATGTTGCCGAGCTCGCGGGCGACGTCTTCCGATGTGCGGATGGCGAATCGTTCATCCAGCGCATCGCGCTTGTCGCCGCGGTGCAGCACCCGGCGAACGCGGTGAACCACGTATCGGCCGGCGTTTCGGATGGTGAGGCGCCACACGCGAGCCGTGCGGCGCCAGTGCGCCAGGCGCCTCACACCAGGCGGCGCGCCGTCGGATTGGCTGCGAGGAGATCGTGCGGCAACCCGGTGCCCGTGACCTCGTCGGTCCAGTACGTGCCGGCATCGAGGCGGGCGAGGGCGACCTCGACGTCGGCGAGGTCCTGCTCGATGGCGTCGAGATCGAGCGGGGGGTTCGAGTGTTCGCTCATCGGCGTTGATGGTACCTCTGCACAACGATGCGGAGGGGGTGACGGGAGGGGCGCCACGGTGACCTACGGTTGGGCCGTGGCTGAGGTACGACTCGAACACATCACGAAACGGTTTGGAGAGGGTGTCGACGCGGTGACGGCGGTCGACGACGTGACGATCGACATCGAGGATCACGACTTCATGATCCTGCTCGGTCCCTCCGGTTGCGGGAAGAGCACCCTGCTGCGGATGGTGGCCGGCCTGGAGAACCCAACCAGTGGCGAGATCTTCATCGGCACGCAGAAGGTCAACGATGTCGCTCCGAAGCTGCGGGATGTGGCGATGGTCTTCCAGAGCTACGCGCTGTACCCGCACAAGACGGTGCGGGCAAACATCGAGTTCCCGTTGAAGGTCCGTGGCGAGTCGAAACCCGATCGTGGCGCGAAGGCCAAGACTGCTGCCGACGCGCTCGGTCTCGGCGAGTACCTCGATCGCAAACCCGGCCAGCTCAGTGGCGGGCAACGCCAGCGCGTCGCACTGGCGCGAGCGATCGTTCGCCAGCCGGCTGTGTTCTGCATGGACGAGCCGCTTTCGAACCTCGATGCGAAGTTGCGCGGCGAGACGCGCGCCGAACTCGTCGACCTGCATCGTCGCCTCGACGCCACGATCCTCTACGTCACGCACGACCAGGTCGAGGCGATGACCATGGGCACCCACGTCGCGGTGATGAACCGCGGCCAGCTCCAGCAGATCGGTACGCCCCAGCAGGTGTACGCCAAACCGGAGACCGTGTTCGTCGCCCGATTCATCGGCACGCCGCCGATGAACGTGATGCCCGTCGGTCTGTTCGAGCGCAGCGAGGTGCTTGTCGGTGTCCGCCCGGAGCATCTGGAACTGTCGGCCAACGGAGGGCTCCCCGTCACGGTGCGCATGGTCGAACAACTCGGTCACGAGACCCTGCTGATCGGCGACGCCCAGGGCACTCGTGTCATCCTTCGCCAGGATGCGGAGGCCGCCGTGCCCTCGATCGGTGCGGAGATAACCGTCGACGCCTCCGAGGCTCATCGTCACCGATTCGACCCGGCAACCGAGCGCAGGATCGACCGATGAAGCGGCGGTGGCGCGAGCTCCCGATCGCTGTCGGCATGCTCGCTCCGTCGGCAGTGATCCTCGGCATTTTCGTCGTGTACCCGCTCGTGCGCGCGGTTCAACTCGGGCACCTGCGTTGTGATGCGACCGGCAAACGGTGCCGTGAAGGCGGGTGGGGTCAGTACATCGACGTCTTCCGCAGCAACGAGTTCCAACACGCGCTCGCCAACACGGCGAGGCTGGCCTTGATGACCGTGCCGGTTGGCCTGGCGCTCGGCATCGGCCTCGCCGTGCTTGCCGACAAGCAGATCCGCGGCATCGGGTTCTTCCGTACGGTGTTCTCCTCGACGGTGGCCACCAGCGTGGCAGTGGCCAGCTTGGTGTGGTTCGTCCTCTTGCAACCGGAAGTCGGTGTGCTGCCGGATCTGCTCCACGGGATCATCCCGTCGCTGAAACAGCCCGGGTTGTTGCGCGACCCCGGGACTGCGCTACCGGCGGTGGCCCTCAGCAGCATCTGGGCCAGCCTCGGCTTCACCTTCATCGTCATGACCGCGGCCCTGCAGGGGATCCCGCGCGAGTTGTACGAGAGCGCGTTCGTCGATGGTGCAGGCGGCTGGATGCGGTTCAGCAACGTCACCTTGCCGATGCTCGGTCCCACCATCTTGTTCACCTCGGTGGTGCTCACCACGCGGGCCTTTCAGGCGTACGCCGAGATCGCCCTGCTCACGGGTGGCGGGCCCGACCCGCAGCGACCGACGCAATCTGTCGCGTACCTGATCTACGGTCAGAACTCGTTGGTGAAGAACGACATCGGTCTGAAGTCGGCCTCTGCGGTGTTGTTGTTCGTCGTGTTGCTGGTGCTCGCACTCGTGCAGTTCCGAGGTCTCGACAAGCGGGTGCACTATGGCAGTTGATACCGGCGCCACCGAGACGCTGCACGGCCTCCGCAAGGTCGGGCGATACGCGCTGTTGATACTGGTTGCCTTCCTCGTGCTCTTTCCGATCTACGCGACGTTGATGCAAGCGCTCAAGAGCGGGCCCGACGCGATCGACCATCCGAAGTCGTTGCTGCCGATCAACTTCACGCTCGACACGCTTCGTGCGGCGTGGCGGATCGGTGACCTCGGGCGGCTGTTGCTCAACAGCGTGTTCGTTGCCGTGATCGTGACGATTGGAGTGATCGTCACCAGTCTGTTGGCCGCGTATGCCTTTGCCTTCCTCGACTTCCCCGGCAAGGGTCCGACGTTCGTCTGCTTCCTCGCAACACTGCTGGTGCCTGCCGAACTGACCGTCGTCGTCAACCAGCGCACCATCGACTCGTTCGGTTGGATCAACAGCTACCAGGGTCTGATCGTGCCGCTGCTGGCCACGACGTTCGGCACGTTCCTCGTGCGCCAGGTCTTCCTCACGGTGCCGAAAGAGTTGCGCGAGGCGGCGGCACTCGACGGTGTCGGCCACTTCCGATTCCTGTGGGAGGTGGCCACACCGCTGTGCCGGCCCACGCTCGGCGCTCTCGCGCTCTTCACCTTCCTCGGCACGTGGAACCAGTATCTGTGGCCGCAGGCGATCACCACCGACGATGCACACCGCACCATCCAGATCGGGCTGGAGCGCTTGAAGACCGGCGACATCGACAAGCTCAACCTCGTCACGGCCGGCACGGTGATTGCCGCACTGCCCATCTTCGTCGTGCTGATCGCCTTCCAGCGCCAGTTGGTCCGCGGTCTCACCGCCGGAGCGGTCAAGGGATGAAGCGACTCACGGCGTTCGCGGCCGCCGTTGTGCTGGTCGTGTCGTGTGGGTCCGGCAAGTCGATCATCACCGCCGGCAGGCAGCCACCGGTGGTCACACAGCCGGCCCCCGTCACGTTGCCACCGGGTGAAACCTTGCCGGTCGGCGAGACCCTTCCTCCGATCGAAACGACGATCGCGCCCACCACCACTGCCGCGCTGCTCGACACGTTGCCGAAGTGCCCCACCGAGGCATTGGCCGCGGCGACCAGTCCCGTCAACATCACGTTCTGGCATGGGTTGAGCGGTCCGCTCGGCGACGAGCTGCAGAAGCTGGCCGACGTGTACAACGCCACTCAGTCGAAGGTCAAGGTCAGCCTCATCGAGGGGACGTACGAGGAGACGATCGACAAGTACCTGCAGTCGGGTCAGTCCAGTCGCCCCGACCTCGTGCAGATGCCCGAGTACATGGTGCAGACGATGGTCGACACGCAATCGAACGTTCCGGTCGAGGCCTGCATCAAGGCCTCCGGCTTCGACACCAGCGCGTTCCTGCCGACCGCGCTCGATGCCTACGCCACGCAAGGTGTGCAGTGGTCGATGCCGTTCAACATCTCCAACCCGGTCCTGTTCTACAACAAGAAGATGTTCGCCGCCGCGGGTCTCGATCCGGAGAAGCCGCCCGTGTCGCTCGACGACCTCCGCGCCGACAGCCAGGCCATCGTCACTTCGGGTGCCGCGAAGTACGGGCTCGCTCTTGATTCGGGCTTCGACTCGGGTGGCGGCTGGTACATCGAGCAGTGGTTCGCCAAGGCCGGCGAGTTCTATGCCGACAACCAGAACGGCCGGTCGGCGCGGGCCACGCAGGTGCTGTACAACAACGCCACCGGCCAGTCGCTGCTGACCTTCATGCAGTCGATGCTCGCCGACGGGTTGGCGGTGAACGTCGGTGACAACACCAACGGTTTCGACAACCTGCTGAAACTGGCCGACACCGCCGAGCCTGCCGCGATGACGATTGCCACATCCGCGTCGATCGGCCCGGTGATCGCGGTGTTGGGCGGTGGTCAGTTCCCGCAGATCACCAACGCCGATGTCGGGGTCGCGGCGATGCCAGGACCCGACGGCAAGCCTGGTGCGCTCATCGGCGGCGCGTCGCTGTGGATCGTCGATTCCGGTGACGACGCGCGGACTGCCGCGGCGTGGGACTTCGTGACCTACCTCACGCAAGCCCAGCAACAGAGCGAGTGGTCGTCGACAACGGGGTACCTGCCGGTGCGCACAGACGCGTTGACCCTCGACCCGTTGAAGACCACCCTGGCCACCGACCCGCGGTTCAAGGTCCCCTACGATCAGTTGCTCTCGTCGCCCGACGCGCCGACGTCGGTCGGCCCGGTGGTCGGCCCGCTGCGCGAGGTGCGCACCGTCACGGCCCAGGCCGTAGCGGCGATCTTCGCCGGCGCCGATGTAGCGACCTCGCTGGCCGCAGCCGCCCAGCAAGCCGACGCGCTCATCGCCGACTACAACTCCCGCAACGGCTAGCCCGCGATCGCGGTGGAGACTGGGCCGGTAGCGTGTCGGGCTATGGCTTCCCCTTTTCCAACCCTTGACGGCTCCGCGCCTCGTAAGCAGCAGTTCGATTCAGCGCCCGAGATGGGCATCGATGCCACCAAGCGGTACACCGCCACGATGGACACCAGCATGGGCACTTTGGTGATCGCCCTCGACGCGATCAACGCGCCCGTCACCGTCAACAACTTCGTCTTCCTCGCCGCTCATCACTACTACGACGGTGTCATCTTCCACCGCATCATCAACGGGTTCATGTGCCAGGGCGGCGACCCGACGGGCACCGGCCGCGGTGGCCCGGGCTACAAGTTCTCCGACGAGCCGGTGAAGCCGAAGTATCAGATCGGTTCGCTGGCCATGGCCAACGCCGGACCGAACACCAATGGCAGCCAGTTCTTCTTGATCAGTGGCGCCAACGGTGTCGGCCTGCCGCCGCAGTACAACCACTTCGGTCAGGTGGTGAAAGGCCTCGACATCGTCGACGCGATGCAACGGGTCGACACCGACCGCAGTGATCGGCCACGCACCGACGTGGTGATCAACTCGGTCACCATCACTGTCGCCGACTGAGCGGCGTTGGCTGCAGAAACCATCTCGTCGGCGACAGCGCGCCGCATCGCACTCGGCGCGCAGGGCTTTGCCGAGCCGCGCCCAAAGGGTCGTGTCGATCGCCGGCACTTCCGGCGGGTGCTCGATCGGATGGGGCTGATACAGATCGATTCCGTCAACGTCTTGGTGCGCAGCCAGGAGCTACCGCTGTTCGCCCGCCTCGGCCCCCACCCACGAAGCATGATCGGCGACGCCACCAAGTCGGGCGAGGTGTTCGAGTACTGGGTGCACGAGGCCTCGCACGTCGACATGGCCCACTATCACCTCCACCGCTGGAAGATGACCGGCGAGCACAAGTGGTCGCGCTACTTCACCCTCAAGGATCGACGCCCGAACTATGTCGAAGAGGTCTACCGGCGCATCGCCGACGATGGCCCCGTCGCGTCCGGCGACTTGTCGGAGCGAGTCGGCAAGAAGGGCACCTGGTGGGACTGGGACGACGCGAAGGTGGCCCTCGAACATCTCTTCTGGAACGGTCGCGTCACAGTCACCCGCCGTCCCGGCGACTTCGCCCGGATCTACGACCTCACGGAGCGAGTCATTCCGCCTGACGTACTGGCCCGACCCGCCGCATCGGAGCCGGAGGCTCGTAAACAACTGCTCGAGCTCGCCGCTCGACACCACGGGATCGCTACGTTCACCGACCTCACCGACTACCACCGCCAGAAGAACCAGCCGTGCAAGGCGCCAGTCGCCGAACTGGTCGAGGAAGGGATCCTGCGCGAGGTGCGCGTCGAGGGGTGGACGCAACCGGCGTACCTCCACACCGAGGCGCGCATCCCTCGACGGATCAACGCGTGCACGGTTCTCAGTCCGTTCGATCCCGTGGTGTGGAATCGGGACCGTGCCCATCGACTGTTCGGCTTTCACTACCGCATCGAGATCTACACGCCTCAGCCGAAGCGGATCTATGGGTACTACGTGCTGCCGATCCTGTGGGGCGACAGCGTTGTCGGGCGGCTCGACATGAAATCCGATCGGCAGGCAGGCGCGCTGTTGGTGCACGGGTCGTTCACCGAGCCGGGTGTGCCGGCGGGACCGCTGGCCGACGATCTCGCACCTGAGCTTCATGCGATGGCGCAGTGGCTGGGTCTCGACCGGGTCGAGGTTGGTGCTCGTGGGGATCTGGCCTCCACCCTTCGCGAGGCAGTCGGTCACTACGCTCGACGTTGATGTCAGAACCCCAGCCGTGGTTGCCGCCCGAGCACTTGCCGCGGTGGGTGTGGAAAGCCGTTGCCATCTTCTGGCTCGGGTACATCCTGTCGATCGTCACACGGTCGTTGTGGACGAGCCTCTCGGCACTGTTCCTGCTCCTGTTGGTGTCGTTGTTCTTGTCGCTGGCCATCGAGCCCGGCGTCAACCGATTGGCCTCGCGTGGGTGGCGTCGCGGCACGGCAACGGCCGTGATCCTGATCGGGGTGTTCGTCGGATTCATCGTGTTCCTCGTGGCGATCGGCACGCTCGTCGGCCAGCAGATAGCCGAACTGCTGGGCAACTCCGAGAAGTACGTCAACCGCACGGTGAACTTCATCAACGGCAAGTTCGACACGCACATCAACGCCACTCAAGTCATCGCCTCGATCAAGAATCCTGACGGCGCGGTTCAGAAGTTCATTCGCAGTCAACAGGGCAAGGTCGTCGATCTCTCCGTGGCGGCTCTTGGGGTGTTGATCAGGGGGTTGTCGGTGATGTTGTTCACCTTCTACCTCGTCGCCGATGGTCCGAAGTTGCGGCGCGTCATCTGCGCCAGGTTGCGCCCCGACAGGCAGCGCCGGGTTCTCAGCGGCTGGGAGCTGGCCATCGACAAGACCGGCGGATACCTGTACTCCCGAGCCTTGCTGGCCGGCCTCTCGGCCTTCTTCCACTGGGTCCTGTTCCAGGCCATCGGGATCCAGGCGCCGGTGGCCATGGCGCTGTGGGTCGGTCTGATCAGCCAGTTCCTGCCCGTCGTCGGCACCTACATCGCCGGCGCCCTACCCGTGCTCGTGCAGTTCGTCGATTCACCCCCGAAGGCTCTGGTCATCCTGATATTCGTGATCTTCTACCAGCAGGTGGAGAACTACTTCCTGTTGCCGCGCATCACCGCGCGCACGATGGATCTGCACCCGGCGATCGCGTTCGGATCGGCCATCGCCGGCGGCGCCGTACTGGGCGCAGTAGGCGCCATCTTGGCCATTCCGGCCGCGGCCATGGCGCAAGCTGTGCTCAGCAACGTCGGCGAGCGACACGAGGTGATCGACAGCCATCTCACCAGCATGGTGCCTCGCAAGCATCTGTCACGTCGGTCGCGCAGGAAACGGGTCGAGACCGGCAGCCCCGATGGCAACCCCTGAGGCCTTCGCACCGGTTGCAATCACACGTCGCAGCGGCTGTGACGAGTCGGTGCACTTCGGTGCGGTTGTCGGGCTGGCTTCGAACGGCGACGTCGAGTTCGCGGTCGGCGATCCCACGACGGCGATCTATCCGCGGTCGTCCAACAAACCCGCACAGGCGGTGGCGATGGTGCGCGCCGGCCTACGGCTGCCGCCCGATCTCTTGGCACTGGTGTGTGCCAGCCACGACGGTACGCCCAAGCACCTCGAAGCCGTTCGACGCATCCTGGCAAGCGCCGGGTTGCACGAGGAGCTGCTGGCCAACACCCCCGACTTCCCTCTCGACGAAGACGCTGCCGAGGCCGTCCTCCGCGCCGGGGGAGGGCGAACCTCGCTTCAGATGAACTGCAGCGGCAAGCACAGCGGGATGCTCGTGACGAGCGTGGCCAACGGCTGGCCGATCGACGCCCGATATCTGCAGCCCGACCATCCACTGCAGCAATCCATCATCATCGCGATCGACGATCTCGCCGGCGAGGTCCACAGCCACATCGGGGTCGATGGTTGCGGTTCGCCGGCGCACGTCGTGTCGCTCCTCGGCTTGGCGCGAGCGTTCCGTTCCATTGCCAACGGCGAAGCCGGCCAAGCAGGCGACGCTGTGTACGACTGCATGACCGCACATCCCGAGTTGGTGGGTGGTGACGGTCGCGACGTCACCAAGTTCATGCGCAACGTTCCCGGGCTCATGGCCAAAGACGGTGCTGATGGAGTGTTCGCTGCGGCGCTTCCCGACGGCCGAGCCGTGGCGTTGAAGATCGCCGATGGCGCCAATCGGGCGCGCCCACCGGTGATGGTGGCAGCGTTGCGTGCCCTCGGCATCGACGTCTCGGCGGTCGAGCCGTTGGTCGTCGAATCCGTCATGGGTCATGGTCGGCGAGTCGGTGAGGTTCGGGCGGTCGCGCCCTAAGGTTGCCAGGTGAGCGCCATCCCCTTCGTCACGCTCGACGTTCCCCGCTACGGCGAGGCGGTCGCGGTTTCACCGCTGGTGCGCCGGGTGATCGCCGACAACCCGTCGAAGTACACGTATTTCGGCACCGGCACCTACATCATTGGCCACGACGACGTCGCAGTCATCGATCCCGGCCCTCTGCTCGACAGCCATCGCGACGCGCTCGCCGCGGCACTCGACGGTGCCCGTGTTCGCGCAATCCTCGTCACCCACTGCCACTCCGACCACTCACCGCTTGCCGCGTGGTTGCACGATACGACCGGTGCGCCGACGTTCGCCTTCGGCCCTCACGCCACAGCGGATTCCGACAGTGACCTCGATGGTGACATCGAAGAGGGTCTGACGTTGGAGGAGACGATCGACACCGGCTTCGTGCCTGATGTTCGCGTCGGCGACGGCGAGGTCGTGGCGATGGGTTCAGGGTGGACGATGCGCGCCGTGTTCACCCCCGGGCACACCTCGAAC
>DATAJN010000372.1:0-13890 GCA_036262105.1 Ilumatobacteraceae bacterium | reverse complement strand
ATGACGAGCGAACACCGCAACGCAACAGTTGTAGCCGAGGAGGCGCGGGCGATGGTGGATAGTGAGCCTTACCCGACCCGCAGTGTCGATGCCTCCCCGGTGGCGCAGGCAGAATGCATCCGTGACCGAGCCAGGGTGCCTTTTCTGCGATGCCGCCGACGGCGCGGTGCCTGTTCGCACCGTGCTGAACGACGAAGTCGCGGTCGCGTTCCTCGATCGCTCGCCCGTGTTCAAAGGACACGTTCTGGTCATGCCGCGCAAGCACGTCGTGACACTCGCCGACCTCGATCACGATCTGGTCGGTCCGTTCTTCGAACGAGTCCAGCGAATCTCGGCGACGATGCCGGGCGCGCTGGGCTGCGACGGAACGTTCGTGGCGATCAACAACGTCGTCAGCCAGAGCGTTGCTCACCTCCACGTGCACATCGTTCCGCGCCGACGCAAGGACGGGCTGCGCGGCTTCTTCTGGCCGAGGGTTCGCTACGAGAACGATTCGGAGGCCGACGACTACGCCAGGCGACTGGCGGAGGCGCTCAGCAGATGATGCGCATCTCGATGCCGCGTGGATCGCGGCTGCCATCGCCGAACACGCGGTGCTCGTTGCAACGAAACCGGGTCACGCTCCACAGCACCGCGTACGCGTCGAGCAAGTCGTCGATCGCTGAACCTGGCGGCGATTCGTCAGGAATTTGAAAATGTTTTGACAGCAGACGTCGCCGGATCGAGCGGCCCTCGAGCGTCTTCTTCGAGGGCAGGCTGCGTTCGTCGTTGAGCATCTTGAGCGTGCACTCTGGATGAACCTCCACAACTCTGCCTTCGTGATGCGGTGCAATCAGTTGATCGAGCTCGGCGACCTTGCGCATGATGTTGAACGTCTGCTTGGAGATCCCGCGCCCCGTTGCCGATCGCGCTCGCGCCAACGCGTCTTGGTAATCAGTGCAGGTCAGAGCGGCGCGGGGCGGTGCAGGGAACACCGAACTGCCTGAGGCCGCAAGGTACTTGCGAGCCTCTTTGTCGCACGCGCGCGGTGGCCCGTCGACCAATCCGATTGGCATGTCGATGCCGACATAGGAGAAGCGCTCCAACTCCAATGTTCGCGCGACGAAGACTTCACCGGGCGTCGCGATGATCCAGCCCGCCGCGCAACCGTCGATTCCGGCAATGTCGTAGTGCTCGCGAATATCGGGCCTCCTGGCTGTTTGTGCAAATGCAATAACATTGATGCTTGTAATTGGTGCTCGAAACACGCACGATTTGTCTTCGTAACGCTCCGTTACTACAACCCGATACCCGGAGGTATCAAGACAACATGACCAAAGCTGAGCTGATCGATGCGATAGCGGCGAGTGCCGATGTGAGCAAGGCCGACGCCGAGCGCACTGTTGGCGCGTTCTTCGACATCGTCACGAAGGCTGCCAGCACGGGCGACAAGGTCGCCTGGCCGGGCTTCGGCTCGTTCAGCACCTCCAAGTCCGCAGCGCGTACTGGCCGTAATCCCCAGACCGGCGCTGCAGTCAACATCGCTGCCTCGACTCGAATGAAGTTCACAGCGAGCAGCACGCTCAAAGCAGCCCTCAACAACAAGTAACAACCGAAAAAGAAAGAAGGAACCACAAGTGGCAGCAAAGAAGGCTTCGGCCAAGAAGGCTCCTGCCAAGAAGGCAGCAGCGAAGAAGGCTCCGGCGAAGAAGGCCGCAGCGAAGAAGGCTCCTGCCAAGAAGGCAGCAGCGAAGAAGGCACCTGCCAAGAAAGCCGCTCCGGCAAAGAAGGCCGCAGCAAAGAAGGCTCCGGCGAAGAAGGCAGCAGCCAAGAAGAAGTGATTGTCGACGCACCAGTCGACACGCGGAGCGAGAAGCACGGAGGGCCAAGCGCCCTCCGTGCTTCCTTTTACGGCCATGATGAGTCGATGCGATCGATTTGCGACGACCTCGACGCCGAGCACAACGATCTCGATGGTCTGGTGGCCGGCCTCGGCGATTCCCAGTGGCTCATGGAGACGCCGTCACCCGGCTGGGCGATTCGCGACCAGATCAGCCACCTGTGGTTCTTCGATCAGCGGGCGCTGATGGCCTTGGACGATCCCACCGCATTCGCCGCCGACGTGCAGTGGCTCTCGGAGAACGGTGGCACCGAGGCCTCGGTGGAGCCAGGCAGAGCGATCGAGCCCGCAGTGCTCCTGCAAGGCTGGCGCCGGGATCGACGCCGGCTCATCGACGTCGCCGTGACCCTCGATCCGTCGCAGCGAGTTCCGTGGTACGGCCCAGCGATGGCGGCCCGGTCGTTCGTCACTGCGAGGCTGATGGAGACGTGGGCCCACGGTCAAGATGTTGCCGATGTATTGGGAGAGGTTCGGCGACCATCCGCGAGGTTGCGTCACGTAGCCCATCTCGGCGTCCGCGCCCGACCATTCAGCTACGCCATCAACGGCGTGACGCTGCCGGCGGTCGACGTGGCGGTGCGCCTCACCGGGCCCGACGCAGAGCAGTGGGAGTGGGGGCCTACAGGTGAGCGACCACTGAACCTCGTGTCGGGCTCCGCGCTCGACTTCTGCTTGGTCGTCACGCAACGCCGGAATCTGGCCGATACCGCGCTGACTGTCACTGGTGCTGCCGCAGCGGAGTGGATGGCGATCGCCCAGGCGTTCGCCGGAGGACCGGGTGCGGGTCGCCGGCCCGGGCAGTTCACAGATCAGTGATCAGCTTGAAGACTTCAGCTGCGCTGTATCCGAACGGCTCGCCCAGCCCGGCGAGGCGAGCGCTGATTCGCTGCCTGAACGCCGCAAGCTGCTCGGCATCGGCGGCCTTCATCGTGCTCTCGAACTGACTGACGTGCGCCTCGAGCGCGTCGAGCTTGCGCTCGAGGTACCGCCCGTCAGCGCCACCGACATCTTCGACGTGATCGGGCTCGTCGGCCTCGAACAGCAGCAGAGCGCTCGGCCGGTGAGCGGCAAAACCTTGTTCGCGATAGAAGTGTGGATCGCGGGCGGCCACGATCCCTTCACAGGCGAGCAGCCCGGCGTGGCGATGATCGGGATGCAGGCGGTATCGCTTCCACGGGTCGTGCCCGAGAACGACCTCGGGCCGCAACTCGCGGATGACTTCCGCCACCTCGCCACGAGTCTTCAGATCGCTGTCGAGCTCACCGTCGACGCGATCGAGGAAGATCACCATTCCGGCGTTGGCGCCGCTCAATCTCCTGGCCGCCTCACGTTGTTCGAGCTGGCGCTGCTGGGTCAGCGCCACAACATCGGCGTCGGGGTTCCACGTTCCCTTCGAACCGTCGGTGCAGATGAGGTGATGCACGACGCAGCCGGCATCGGCCCACTTGGCCAGCGTGCCGCCACCACCGAACTCGACGTCGTCGGGATGCGCGCCGATCGCCAGCGCCACCGCCGGCGCGGCGCGGTTGTGTGTGAAGCCGCGGCGCGCTATCGCTGGTTGGCCTGGTTCGTTTGCAGCCATGTCGGGAGCACTTCCTGAACGAGCGGATGGGCGAGGTCGGCGGGCGTGTCGATATCGGCAGCGAGCAACGGATCACGGCGCACACGTACCGAGTGACCGGCGGCGATCGCCGCGTCGAGGTGTCTCTGGAAGGATCCCGGGCCGTAGGCGAATCGGAACTGAAGGTCGGTTGGCAAGGCGATGACATTGGTGCCGTCGCCGTGTCGGTCGGGCACCAGCGTGAGCGTGCCGGGTTCCGTCAGACTGGCCAGTGAGTGTGCGCGCGGCAGGTCGCCGTGAGCGACGATCACGTCGGTGACGCCGGCCTCGCGCAGGTCGGCGACGCTGCTGTTGACGGCGGCGTTGAGGCCAACGCCCGGATGCCACAGGATCGCGGCTCCGTGTTCGCCGGCCCACGTGGCGACCTGCTCGTCGTCGCAGGCGACATAGGTGGGCAACTCCCCGGCGGCGGCCAGTACCCGCGTTGCAGTCCATCGGGCGAGACGTTCTCGTTCGGCATCACCGAGCACGGCGGCCAGCCTGGCCTTGGCGTCGCTGAAGGCCTTGACGGGGACGAGCACGACGGCATTCACTCCTCACAATCGTAGGCACCTACGCTGTCGTTGTGCCGATCAACGTGGCCGTCATCGGCGCTGGCTCCTGGGGAACGACGGTGGCCGCGCTGGCGGCGGTGAACACGCCGACCATCCTCTGGTCCCGACGCCCCGAGTTGGCGACGCAGATCAACGATTCCCACGTCAACGTCGACTACTTGGCCAACTTCGTGCTGCCCGACCAGTTGCGGGCGACGGGCTCGCTGGAGGAGGCCGTGAGCAATGCCGACGTCCTGGTGATGGCCGTGCCGTCGCATGGTTACCGCGACGTGGCTGCTGCGGCCGCCGAGTTCCTGCGTCCGTGGGTTCCGATCGTCACGCTGACGAAGGGCCTCGAGCGCAGCTCGCGCAAACGGATGAGCGAAGTGACCAGCGATGAGATGCCCGGCCATCCGGTCGCCGTGCTCACGGGCCCGAACCTCGCCAAGGAGATCCTGTCAGGTCAGCCTGCGGCCAGCGTCGTGGCCATCGACGACGAGGTCATTGCCGCCGAGTTGCAACGGATCTTCAGCCGGCCCAGCCTGCGGATCTACACCAATCCCGATGTGGTCGGCTGCGAGGTCGGCGGGGTGGTCAAGAACGTGATCGCGATCGCCAGTGGCATGGCAGAGGGCATGGGCTTCGGCGACAACACACGAGCAACACTCATCACGCGGGGTCTCGCGGAGATGACCCGGCTCGGCATGGCCATGGGTGGGCAAGCGGCGACGTTCTCCGGCTTGGCCGGCATCGGCGACCTCATTGCCACCTGCTCGTCATCGCAGAGCCGCAACAACAGCGTTGGCAAGCAGCTCGGGCAGGGCAAGTCGATCGACGAAGTGCTGGCCTCGACCAACATGGTTGCCGAGGGCGTGAAGAGCTCGCCGAGCGTGCTCGATCTGGCTCGCCGCCACGACGTCGAGATGCCGATCACCGAGCAAGTGGTCGGCGTGTGCCATCACGGCCGTACCGCTGCCGACGCGCTCGGCGCGCTGATGCAACGCAGTCGTAAGAGCGAGCGCGCTTGACGACGACGTGCACCGGTGTTGTCGGCGGACACTGGAGGGCGACGGTCACCGAGTGGGGGGCGGTCGAGCCGTGGGATGGCTCGACGACGATCGACTGGTTCGTGGCCGCCGACGATCGCTGGCACCGGCCTCAGTACGAGCTGTCGACACGCCAGACAAGGCTCGACGGCACACCGGTCGTCGAGACGAGGGTGCGGATACCGAGTGGCGACGCCGTGCAGCGTGTCTACTCGGCCGCCGACTCGGGTGGACTCACCATCATCGAAGTGACCAACGACTCGACGCTCCCGATGGCGGTGGCGTTCACCGGTGGCAACCTGCTATCGCGTCGGCCGCCCACGACCGTGCCACCGCGGGGGATCGTCCTTTCGCCCGACGCTGTGCTCCATCCCATCGGGCATCACTCCACCGTCGCCGTTGCTCGTGCTCACAGTGGGGCGGCCACCGCCTTGCCGGAGGTGCTCCCGTCGGCAGAGAAGGTCGCACGCGGTTGGCTCGCTCAGACGCAACGGGCCAGCCGCTTGCGGCTGCCCGACACGACGATCGTCGACGCGGTGACCGCGGCGCGGTGCGAGCTGCTGCTCAACGGTCCGTCGACCGACGACGAGGATCCCGTCAGCGTGCTGTTGGGCATCGCCGAATTGGTCCGCCTCGGTCAGCCGCCGGCGATCTGGGTGCCAGAGATTGCCGCACAGCTGGAGCGGTTGGCGCGGTCCGGCACCCAGATCCCGGGCGGTGTGATCGAGGCTGCGGCGCGAGCGCTGCACGCCGCCGGTGAAGACCGGGCTGTCGAGGATCTGCGCCGGTGGCGCGTTCCAACCGTTCCCGATCAGGTGCCGGCCGAGTTGCCGGCCGCGATCGGTCGCGTGCCGTGCTGGGTCGAGCGCGGTCTGGTGACCTCCGACGAGCACGTCGCGCTGTTGATGCCGAGGGGATTTCCCGAGGCATGGTTGGGCGTCGACTTCGAAGCGCATGGTCTGGCGATCGGCCTGGCATCGACACTGTCGTTCGCCATACGCTGGCACGGCGATCGACCGGCGGTTCTCTGGGAGGTCGCCGGGGCGCCGATGCCGCTCCACCATGACGAGTGGTCGACAGCGCAACTCACGGGTGAGGCGCTGTGGCCACCGGTTCCAGCGTCGCCGGATCTCCGATCGTGATGCGACCCGGCTCCAGCACCGTTGCATAGACGCGACTGACCGGGCCACGGTCGTGGTGGATCACCCGGAAGTCGCCGTCGATGAACCACGGTTTGTTGCTGGCGCAGGGCAAGGCGTAGCAGCTGACCTCGCACAGCGCTTCGCCGATGCGCAGTCGGACCCCGGCGCGGACCTCGGCCCACGGCAACCCGGCGATGGTGATGTTCTCGCCGGCGCGCCCAGGGGCGATGTTGTGCCCGGCACGGCGGAAGTCGTCGATGACCTCGGCACTCCAGATGCACAGCGCCTGCCACGGACGACCGTGATGAAGGCGAGTTGCCTGGCGATCGCCCTCCATGCCGTTCCAGGAAACCTCGGCAGTGTCGACCGGGAGCTTCGGCAAGCCGCCCGGCGACACGCTGAGCTGCACGACGGTGCCGTCGGCGCGCCCGGGAAGCTGGCCTGCCGAGCGGAGTGCGGGTCCGGCCGACATCCACGACGACCACACGGCCGGGAGGTCCGTGGCCAGGTCACCCGTCGGAGTTGGCGGACGGAGGTGCTCGATCACCGACGCATCGCGGCCTTCTCCGAACAGATCGAAGACCACGTCGGCGAAGTGCACGGTTCGGCTCGCATCGGTGTTCGTGAACCGGTACGGCCCTACTGAGTACATGTGCACACCGTAGATCAGGCACCCTAGGCTGGCGCTTGTGACAGCCGTCGAAGCCGATCCTTTTGCAGACCTGCGCCTCACGGAGTGGACCTCCTGCGGGGGCTGTGCGGCGAAGTGGGGCGCTGCACTGTTGACCGACATGGTGCGTGACATGCCGGCGGGCGTCGATCCGTCACTGCTCGTCGGTCTGGCCCCGTTCGACGACGCGGCGATCTACGAGATGGCCCCCGGTGTTGCATTGGTCAGCACGACCGATTTCTTCCCGCCGCTCGTCGACCATCCGAGCGACTTCGGCGCCATCGCCGCGGCCAATGCCTGCAGCGATGTGTTCGCCATGGGCGGTCGTGTGGTGATCGCGGTCAACATCGCCGCCTTCCCCGAACATTTCCCGCGCGACGCGATCGTGGCGATCTTCGACGCCGCGGCTGCCGTGGTTGCCGAAGCGGGCGGCACGATTGCCGGGGGGCACACGATCCGCAACCCCGAACCGATCTTCGGCCTCGCCGTGCAAGGGGTCGTCGACCCGGCGCGTGTCTTCCGCAAGGGCGGCGGACGACCTGGCGACGCGCTCGTGCTCAGCAAACCGATCGGAACGGGGCTGGCACTCGCCGGAGGCTCGGCCGACCACAAGGCCGCGGCAATTGCCGGCATGCGCCGCTTGAACCGCGCCGCATCGGAGGAACTGCAATCACTCGGTGGCGCGGTGCACGCCGCCACCGACGTCACCGGCTATGGCTTGGCCGGTCACGGCTGGGAGATGGCCGAGCGCGGCGGAGTGCAGGTCGTGGTCGACACCGGCGGGCTGTGCAGCTATCCCGGTGCGCGGGCGGCCGCCGAGCGCGGCGTGCGTACGGGCGGCGACCCGCGCAATCGCGACTACGTCTCTGACCATCTCGATTCGTCCGCAACCGCTGCGGGAGAGGCCTTGTGCATGGATCCGCAGACGTCGGGCGGATTGCTCGCAGCGGTCGATCCGGCAGTCGCCGCGTCGCTGTCCGACCTGTGGTGGTCGGTCGGCGAAATCGCTGCCGGAGACCCTGCCATCGTGCTGCGCTGATGGCCGGACGGGCTCCCACGAGGTCGGTCGAGAAGGAGCTGTGGGCTGCCGGTCACGACGTGGTCGTCGGCATCGACGAGGTCGGCCGCGGTGCGTGGGCCGGGCCGCTGATGGTCGGCGCGGCGGTCCTGCCGCGTGATCGCCGGGTGAACGGAGTGCGCGACTCGAAGGTGCTCACCGAAGCAGATCGCGAGTTCTTGTTCGCCCGAATCGCCTCGTGGTGCGATGCCTGGGCCGTCGGCGGCGCTTCGCAGGAGGAATGCGATGAGCTGGGCATGGCCGAAGCCCAACGTCTCGCGGCGCGCCGGGCGCTGGTCGGCCTGGGCGTCACGCCCGACGCGGCGGTGGTCGACGGCAAGTGGAACTTCGTCGGCACCCACGTCGCCCATGTCGAACTGCGCGTCAAGGCCGACCTCACCTGTCTCTCGGTAGCGGCGGCGTCGATCCTTGCCAAGGTGACCCGCGACCGGATCATGCGCGAGCAGGCCGAGCACTATCCACAGTGGGGCTTCGACTCCAACAAGGGGTATCCGTGCCCGGTTCACAAGGCGGCGCTCCAAGCGTACGGACCGTCGGCGATTCACCGTCGGACGTGGGTGTTCATGGACCACTACGTGCCGTGGCCGGGCGTGCCGCGGCGCGTCATTGCCGAGCAGCCAACGTTGTTCTGAGATGTACGACGTAGCGATCGTCGGCGGGGGCCTCGCCGGCTTGCGCTGTGCCGAGGCGTTGGTCGCCCGTGGCGCCGACGTCGTCGTGCTCGAGGCGCGTCAACGTGTGGGTGGTCGGGTGTTCAGCCATCACTTCCGCGATGGCCAGACCTGCGAGCGCGGCGCCGAGTTCGTCGACTCGAACCATGCCGAGGTGCTGGAGTTGGCTGCTCGTCTCGGGCTGGCGGTGAGCAATCGATCGGCCGATCTTGATCCGTCGGCGACCCTGCTCGATGCCGGCGGTCGGGCCGTGCCGATGTCGATGCATGCCTCACTCGAGCCCGACTTCGCCCGCTGGGAGAAGGCCCTCACCGATCTTGCCGACGATCCGGAGACCGAGCGGCGAACTCTTGCCGATCTGATGCACACCGTCGATCTCTCGGTGCTTTCCCGAGTGGTCGTGGGACGCCACATCAGGACCGAGTTCATGTTGCCCCCCGAAGAGGTGGGTCAACGCGTGGCCGGCAGGCTCGCCAGGCTGCAGGCCGCGGGACACCGCGAGTGTCATCGAATCGTCGGCGGCAACGACCGGCTGGCGACCGCTCTGTCGGCGCAGTTGGGCGAACGAGTGCGGCTGGCAACAGCCGTGCAGTCGATCGATGCAGATGCCGGCGAGCTGACCCTGCGTAACGGGGAGGTGATCGGGGCGATGACAATCGTGGCGGCGGTGCCATTGCCCGTGCTGTCGCGCCTCTGGCCGGCAATGCCGCTGGAGTTGGGTGCCATCGGGTACGGCGTCGGCGGCAAGATCAGCGTGCAGTTCGACCGTCGCATCTGGCGCGACTACGGCCGCAACGGCACGGTGTTGACCGAGAGAGCGTGGGGCCACCTCTGGGAGACCACGGACGACCAGAGCGGCGATCGAGGCGTGCTCACCAACCTGCTCTCGTCACACGATGGTGCGGCGTTCGCCGCGCTTCCCGAAGCACCTGAACGCGTCGTCGCCGAGATCGAGCGGTTCTTCCCAGGTGCCAAGGGGCTCTCGGGCGAGCGGGTGCACACTGACTGGACCAACGATCCGCTGAGCCTCGGCGCATACAGTTGCTTCGGTCCCGGTCAGTGGGCGGCAGCAGCTCCGCTGATGCATGCGGCGCACGGTCGCCTGTTGCTGGCCGGCGAGCACACCGATGAGTTCAGCGGATTCATGGAAGGGGCCCTGCGCAGTGGCACCCGAGTAGCGGCAGCGATCGCCGGCTGAAGCCGGTGCAAATCGACGGTGCCGGCGGGTCGGGGCTTCCTAGACTTTCGTCGTGAGTGGATCGGGCGGACACGAATCGCTCGGTCATTTCGGGCCGGGCGAGTGGACGATGACCGCCGCCGTAGCGGCCATGTGGGGCAGCTCGTTCCTGTGGATCGCCATCGCCATCGACCACGTCGAGGTCGGCGTGGTGCCACTCGGACGTTGCCTGTTCGGTGCGATGGTGCTGGCGTTGTTCCCGAGCGCTCGGCGGCGCATCGAGCGCGAGGACTGGCCACGGTTCGTCGTGCTGGGCGCGTTGTGGATGGCCGTCCCGTTCCTCCTCTACCCGATTGCCGAACACACGGTGAGCTCGTCGATCACCGGAATGATCAACGGAGGGCTGCCCGTGGTCAGCGCCGTCGTGACCGCGTTCTACGTACGTCGCGCTCCGTCGGTGTTCAGGATGGTGGCCGTGTTGATCGGGTTTGCCGGGATCGCGGTGATCTCGATCTCATCTGTCGACGAGGGAACGTCAGCCGACGCCAAAGGCGTGCTGTTGCTGGCCGTCGCTTTGCTCTGTTACGCGTTCGCTGCAAACATCGCCAGGCCGATGCAACGCAAGTACGGCTCGATGGCACCGATGTTGTGGATGACGATCATCGCCGCGGCCATGTCGCTGCCGTACGGCATCGTCGGATTGGCGCGCAGCGGCGCCGATCTCAAGGCGTTGGGTGCGCTCCTGATGTTGGGCGCCGTCGGTACCGGGATCGCCTTCGCCCTGTACGGCGTGCTGCTCGCGCGAGCCGGCACCGTGCGCGGGATGATCGGAATCTTCTTCACACCGATCGTCGGCGCCATCCTCGGCGTTGCCGTGCGAGGTGACTCGTTGCACGTTCTGGCAATCGTGGGGATGTCGATCGTGATCGTCGGAGCGGTGATGGTGAGCCGCCCAGAGCCGAGCAACCTCGCGCTACCCGAGCGCTTGTTCGAGGTCGGCGACGAGGTCGGCAGCGGACTCGATGCCCACGGAGAGCCGTAGGAGATTGTCGGGCACTTCCAACGGCGAGCCGGCCGCAGAAGCGTGAGTCATGCGACCGGGGTGCTCGATCAAGCTCTCGACCGCGCCGAGCGACTCGGCCAGGGTGAACAGAGTCGTCGCCGCGGCGACGCGAAGAGCGGCCTCGCTTCCGTCCCTGAGCGTGAAGCTGACCATTCCACCGAAGTCACGCATCTGCTTGGCTGCTGCGGCATGGCCAGGGTGGTCGGGGAGCTGCGGGTACAGCACCCGCTCGACCGCGGGATGCCCCACCAACAGGTCGACGATCGAGCGCGCGTTGGCGCAATGCCGTTCCATTCGTACGGCGAGGGTCTTCACGCCGCGCAGCACGAGGTAGCAGTCGAAGGGTGCGGGCACGGCACCGGCCGCGTTCTGGGTGAACGTCAATCGTGCGGCAAGCTCGTTGTCGTCGAGTGCGAGGAACCCGCCGACGACGTCACTGTGCCCGCCGAGGTACTTGGTGGCGGAGTGCACGACGATGTCGGCACCGAGGGACAGCGGCTGCTGCAAGAACGGCGTGGCAAAGGTGTTGTCGACGCACACCAGTGCGCCGCGGGCGTGAGCGATGTCGGCGATCTT
The DNA here is from genome assembly GCA_036262105.1 of Ilumatobacteraceae bacterium. GTDB lineage: Bacteria > Actinomycetota > Acidimicrobiia > Acidimicrobiales > Ilumatobacteraceae > JAENVT01. The sequence goes on along the minus strand of DATAJN010000372.1, from coordinate 2,434 downwards.
CTCGATGTCGAAGCAACGCAGCAGCGGGTTGGTGGGCGTCTCCAGCCACACCAGCTTCGTATCGGTCGGCCAGTCGGCGATGAGGCGGTCGGTGTCGATTAGGTCGACGGCGGTCCACGGCAACTCGGTGTGCACCTTGGAGATCAATCGGAACGTGCCGCCGTAGGCGTCGTTGCCCAACAGAACTCGCTCACCGGAGCGCAGCAGGCGCAGCACGTTGTCTTCTGCGGCCAGGCCGCTGGCGAAGGAAAGTCCGTGGTGGCCGCCTTCGAGCGAAGCGACGCACGCTTCCAACGCGGCACGCGTGGGGTTGCCGCTGCGCGAGTACTCGAACCCCTTGTGGCCGCCGACGCCTTCTTGGGCAAACGTCGTGCTGAGCGTGATCGGTGTGACCACCGCCCCCGTGTTCGGATCCGGTTCCTGGCCGGTGTGGACGGCGCGGGTCTCAAAGCCCCACGACAACTGCTCTTCGAACTCACCCATTGGCGACGGCTTCGAAGTAGGTGAGAAGGTCGGTACGTGTCAGCACGCTCAGGGGGCGGCCACCCGACAGCACGAGCAGCGCCGGCGATTTGTCGAGCATCTCCACTGCCAACGCCACCTTTTGACCGACACCGACGGTCGGCAACTTGGGGCTCATCACCTTTTCGACCGCAGTGTCCATGATCGACGGGTCTCGGTAGACCGATTCCATCAGGTCGAGCTCGTCGACCGATCCCGAGACCTCGGCGTTGGCGAATGGCGGCGTGTTCTTGCACACTGGGAGTTGGCTGACGCCGTTGGCGCGCATGATCTCTATGGTCTGTCGCACGGTGTCGGTGGGGTTGACGTAGAGCAGCGACGGCGTGTTGCCGCGCGTCTCGAGCACTGCGGCGATGCACTGATCGCATTCGCGGAGGAACCCGAAGTTGGCCATCCACGAGTCGTCGAAGATTCGCGACAGATATCCGCGACCGGAGTCGGGGTTGAGCACCACGACGATGTCGTCGGGATCGGCGCGCCTTGCGACGTCGAGCGCGGCGGCGACGGCCAGGCCCCCCGACCCGCCGATCAAGATGCCTTCTTCGCGGCTCACCTGTCGGGCGGTGAAGAAGCTCGCTTCATCGGAGACGGGGATGATCTCGTCGTACAGCGACGCATCCCAAGCAGCCGGGAAGAAGTCTTCGCCGACACCCTCGACGAGATATGGCCGACCCGATCCGCCGGAGAACACCGACATCTCCGGGTCGGCGGCGATCACCTTGACGTTGGGGTTCTGCGCCTTGAGGTACCTGGCCGTGCCGCTGATCGTGCCGCAGGTACCGGCGCCGGCGACGAAGTGCGTGATCCGACCCCCGGTCTGCCGCCACAACTCGGGCCCGGTGGTCTTCTCGTGGGCGAGCGGGTTGTTGGGGTTGGCGTATTGGTTCGGTCGGAACGCATTGCGCTCCTGGGTGATGCGTTCGGCGACCTTGTAGTAGCTCTGCGGATCTTCCGGAGGCACGGCTACCGGGCACACGATCACCTCCGCGCCATAGGCACGCAGGAGGGTGATCTTCTCCGGACCGTTCTTGTCGGTCATCACGAAGACGCACTTGTAGCCGCGCTGCGCGGCCGCGATGGCCAGGCCGACGCCGGTGTTGCCACTGGTCGGCTCGACGATCGTGCCGCCGGGCTTGAGCAACCCATCACGTTCCGCGGCAAGGATCATCTCGATCGCGGGGCGATCTTTCGACGAGCCACCGGGATTGGTGGTTTCCATCTTCATCGCCAGCAGGCACTTGATCCCGTGGATCTCGCTGGTGCGCTTCAGACGCACCAGCGGCGTGTTGCCGATCAGGTCGAGCACGCTGTCGGCGATGGAGGTTCCGTGCAACCGGGCGTCGGCGGAGTCGTCACCCCAAGGCATGTGGGCCAGCGTACTCGTCGGCTCGGAGACTGACGTCAGCGACTGGCGACCGTGAGGACGATCTTGCCGACGTGCTGCTTGGTGAGGAAGATGCGCTGTGCAGCGGCGATGTCGCGGAGCGGAAACACCGCGGCCACCACCGGACGGATCTCGCCGCGCTCGATGTAGCCGACCAGATTGGTGAACACGTCGCCGTCGAGGACGGTGCAGCCGAACAGTGTCAGGTCGTTGAGGTACAAAGTTCGCAGGTCGAGCTCCACCCAGGGGCCGCCGATCGCCCCGCTCGTCGCGTACCGTCCGCCGCGGCGCAGCACAGCCAGCAGCTGCGGCCATGTGGGCCCTGCAACCACGTCGATCACTACATCGACCCTGCGATGCCCGAGCGCGGTCGTCAGGTCGCAGTCGCGGGGCAACACGGTGTCGGCACCGAGTGTTCTCACCTCGTCGTGCTTGGCGGGTGCGGCGACGGCGACGACGTAGGCCCCTAGTCGCTTGGCGAGTTGAATCGCCGCGGAACCGACACCACACGACGCGCCTGTCACGACC
>DATAJN010000371.1:0-14722 GCA_036262105.1 Ilumatobacteraceae bacterium | reverse complement strand
GTCCGATCTTCCTGCACCGGATGCCGTGTGCTCCTCCAGACGTCGAAGAGATCCCCGAGCAACTGACCCGCCGACGCCTCTCGGTGCGGGCGTTCGACACGTCAGACATGATGCTCGACGCCGCGCTCATCGATGGTCGCGAGCTGGCGCCGACGATCGAACGCTTGCTGGAGAACACAGCCGTGGATCACCTGCATGTGCACAACGAGCCGCGAGGCTGCTTCGCCGCGCGTGTCGATCGACCGGCCGCCGAGCACGTCTGAGTGGTGCGCCGACAATCCTGGGCCCGAACGCTGCTGCTCGGACGCAACGGCTCTGGTCACCGAACATGTCCATAAAGCATCGGGCGACCACGTCGGCCGGCACGTCAGATGTGTGACGGTGGGGGTGGAGGTCGTCGGGCGGGGGTGATCGCTTCGACAGTTATCGTGCCGGCGACGAGCGCTTCGGAGACTTCGGTAAGGCCGCGGTTGTTGTTCCCGGCGTAGGTGCGCAGGCTGGAGAATGCTTCGTCCATATCGACGTTGCGGCGTTCGGCGATCATGCCCTTGGCTTGTTCGATCACGATTCGGCTGTCCAGCGCGTGCTGCAGGTGGGCTTCGCGGATCGCTGCGTCGCGGGTCGCCTGGTCTTGAATGATGGCGATGCTGGCGACGTCGGCGAGTGCTTGCGCGAGCGCGACGTCGTGGTTCGTGAGACCACCCGGTCCGGGCATGAACATGTTCAGACAACCCAAGATGCGGGCTTTGAGGCGGAGCGGCACGGCACACACGGAGGAGAAGCCGGCGTTGGTGCATTCGGGTGTGAACAACGGCCACGGTGACACGATGTCGAGGTCGGAGTGAAGAACGACCTGGCCGGTGTAGAAGCAATCCAGACATGGGCCTTCGTCGTTTTGTACTTGGAACAACTCGAGCAATTGGATCTCCTCGGTCGACGCTCCGACGACGCGTAGGTGGCCATCGCTGTCGGCGAGTAGGACCCCGGCCGCGCCCGCAGCGAGAAGTTCAACACATCGCGATGTCAGCAAGGTGAGGACTTCGATGACATCGAAATCGCCGACAAGCGTGTCGACGATCTCGACGAACGTCGTCGAGATCAGAGCTTGGGTGCTAGCAGCTTTGGTGAAAGCCTCGTCGAACATTGCTCACACCTCCGTTTCTGAGCCGTCAGGGATCGATGAGCGTGGTGGTGCGGGTGAGAAGGCGTAGCCGTCGATCAGGCGGACGAGGAGGGCTTCGTCGCTGTGTGAGACGGGCCAGACGTCCAGGGGGTACCTGGCTGCTTGGGTGTTGTCGGGTGCCGATCCGCTCAGGAGGAGGATGGGTCCGGCATAGCCGGCGGCGCGTAGTTGTGGTGCGGTCTCGACGCCGTTGATGCCGGGCATCAGGTGGTCGAGGATGACGACGTCGGGCATCTTCTTCTTCAGTTTGCTGAGCGCGGCGCTGCCGCTGTGTGCTTGGGCGACGCGGTGTTTGCTGTTGCGGAGGCGCTTTCGGAGCGCGGCGCGTTCGGCTGGATGGCTGTCGACGACGAGCACGTCGAGTCCGCGGCGTTCGTCCTGCCTGATCTGGGCGGCGACGGCTGTGGAGCGTTGGCGAAGCCACTCGGTGATCTCGCTTGCGGTGGCGGGTCGCGCGATCGCGTATCCTTGGACGTAGTCGACCCCGAGGGCTTCAAGGCGGTTGGCGACGGCTGAGTCCTCGACCCCTTCGGCGACGACGGTCAGTTCCAAGCTGTGAGCGAGGTCGATGATCGACCGCACGATGCGCTCTGTTCGCGCATCGGTATCGAGATCGAGGATGAAGGAGCGGTCGATCTTCAGCTCGTCGACCGGGAGCTCTTTCAGATAGGTGAGTGACGAGTACCCGGTGCCGAAGTCGTCGATGGAGATTCGCACGCCGGTGCTGCGGAGTGCGTTGAGAGCGGTCCGGATCGCTGGGTTGCTGCCCTCGGCGATCGCGGTTTCGGTGATCTCGAGGATGAGCATCGCGGCCGGCACGCCGGCTGCGTGCAGGATGGACGCGACGCGGTCGGCCAGGTCGGGTTCCGCAAGCAGGCGGCCCGAGAGGTTGACGGCAACGCACGCATCGATGCCGGTCGAGCGCCATTCCGCGACTTGACGCGCGGCGGTGGTCATCACCCAGGTCGTGAGCGCGTCGATCAGCCCGTTGCGCTCGGCCAGCACGATGAACTGATCCGGCAAGATCGATCCACGCTCAGGGTGGTGCCAACGGGCTAACGCCTCGACGTACTGGACCGCGCCGCGGTTGTCGACCACCGGTTGGTAGGCGAGCGTGAGGTTGCCATCAATGATCGCCGCACGCAGATCGCTGACGAGACCGAGCTCATCGTGGCTCGAGGTGTTCGCGCCCTCGGTGTGCAACGCCCATCCGCCGGAGAGCTTCTTGGCTTGGTGCGTGGCGGCTGAGGCCATCTGTACCAGCGTCTCGCTGCTGGAGTCCTCGACGTTGGCGACGACACCGACGCGTGCGGACACGTAGACAGCGTTGCCTTCGGACCAATAGGGGCGGCCCAGCGTGTGACGAATCTCGATGGCCAGCGAAACGGCATCGAGCGGGGTACGCATGCCGAGCGACAGGACTGCGAATTCATCACCGCCGAGACGGGCCACGACGTCCTCGCCGCGCACGACAGAGGTCAGTCGACTGGCGACTTCGCGAAGGACGGTGTCGCCCGATTCGTGTCCGAGGCCAGCGTTGACCTGATGGAACCGGTCGAGGTTGACGACGAGAAGCGCAAGGTTCCTCGTCGATCGGCGCGGCAGCGCGAGCGCTGCGTCGAGGCGTTCGTAGAACGTCTTGCGGTTCGCCAGGTTGGTCAGCTCGTCAACCGACTCACGACGGCTCAGCAGCGCCTCGGAAGCACGTCGAAGCGTGAGATCTTCGACCTGGATGATGATCCGCAGCAGAACTCCGCTCGCGTCGTGGACGGCGATCCCGGTCGTCCTTGCCCACAAGTGTCCGCCGGCACGGATGACGTATCGCTTCTCGAACCGGAACCCCGATGATCGACCCTCGGCCAGATCGCGCATGGCCTTCGCGCAGCTGCGCAGATCGTCGCGAGCCGTGATGTCGCGAAACGACCTCGCCAGCAACTCTTCAGGTGAATAGCCAAGCAGCGAACAGAACGCGTCGTTGACTTCGAGATAGTAGCCACCGGCATCCGTGATCGCCATCCCGACCACCGCACGGCGAAAGGCCGCGTCGACCATCGCCCTCGAATCGACCCCGGCAATGTTCGCCACCGCCTTGGATCGCAATCGGTTCACCGACGGGCGCGATTCGACAGCGGAGTCGACCGTCGCAGAGGCCTGCCCCTGTGTGCAATCAGTCGCTCGCGGGCGCGAGTTCCCACCACGGGTGGTCATGACCAGAGGTACCCGATGCGCTCTTCCTGAGCGTGCCTCGACAACGTCGTCCCCACATGGATACGTTACGAAACGACGCGACGAGCACGGCAGTGTTAGCGGTTGTCAGGGACAATGGCCAAGTAAATATGACAGGTGTCATGTCCGGTTGCCGGACAAGCGCTCCTCCTTTCGAGCAGCCAACTGCCAGGTATCCGGCGAGACGGCTCAAGCTCCACGAATGGCGTCGAGGCGGATCCCAAAGTGAACGGTGAACGGTCCCGAAATCACTGCACAATACGAATGCTCCCTTGGCGGTGGGCTCGCTCGCTGCCACACTAAGGACATGGGGCAGACGATGACCGTTGCCGACGTCGGGCGGTTGATGGATACCACTCCCACTGCGATGGCCTTGCTGGAGGGCACCGAACGCCTGGTCGCCGCCAACCAAGCGATGGCCGATCTTCTCGGAGCGGATGAGGCTCGCAAGCTGGTTGGCCGGTCCCCGATGGACTTCGTGCCACCGGAATGGGTCCAGGACACCGAACACGTGATCCGGGATACCGCGGCCGGCCTGATCATCACCTCGACCCGCAATAGCGACGTCCAGACCCTCGAAGGTCGGGCCCTGTCGGTGAACGGGTCGGGAAGTCGCTTCGAGTTAGCGGAAGGCGTGTTCGTACTGGTCGCCTTGTCGCCAAAGGACCAGCCGCTGGAAAGCGGGTCCCTACCGATGAGGGCGGCCCTGGCCATTGTCGTCACTGACCATGACTGGCGCGTGACCCACCTGACCACCACTGCGCGGGACCTCCTCGGGGGCGACGATGTCATCGGGGCGGGCTTGTTCGGCATAATCCAGCCGTCCGATATCGGCGCACTGGCCGCCGCGGTGACGCAGGTGGACGGTGGTCGCGCCGCCCTATCGCTGCGAACAAAGGTCCACTCGGGCGGAGAGTGGCATCCCGTGGTGATGCACCTTTCCACCCTGTGCCACCACAGCCCTGCCCGGCTTGTGTGCCTGATGTCCGACCCTGACAACCAAGCGAGCGGTCGGGGGTTGCCCAGGAATGCCGATGGCGTAGCGGCACTCCTGGGCGCCTTGAGAGAGGGGAGGCTTGTTTCCGATGTAGGCATGGTCATCGAAAGCCTGTCCGGAGCGTTCGAGCTCACCGCCCAACAATGGGAGATCATCGCCCGCTCGCTCCGCGGACAGACCGCGGCGGAGATCTCTCGCCAGATGTTCCTTGGCCGGGGAACGGTCAGGAACGCCCTAGCCGTCATCTATCGCCGCTTCGGTGTGCACTCCCAAGTGGGCCTGGTGAGCAAGTTCCTCACCACTCCTTCGGATCCACCGCAACCACTTGAGCGCCCTGGTGAGACCGCCGATGGCAGCGATCGGCGATCGTAGGCGCTCGGCTTGACTGCCGAGGTGCCCCCCCGGGGTCTCGAACCCCGAACCAACGGATTAAAAGTCCGCTGCTCTACCGTTGAGCTAGAGGGGCGAGGCGTTCGAGATAGCCAACCCGACCACGCGCCAGGCTAGGCCGATGCGGCCATGTTGGTGCCACCCGATAGCTGGATGGTCCGGGTTTCCTCTCCCTGTCGACCGCACTCGGCAGGCCGAAGGCGGTGCTCCGGCCGGGTCCGAGGAAGCGTCGTCAACACACCAACGGGGTAGCGGTCTCTCGCTCGCTCCGTATTCTGTAGCCGACTTCCAGGCGTTCGAGCGACAGCAGATAGGTGCTGTCCGCGGTTTGCTTACAACCCCCGTTTCGGAAGACCCGCGAGATCGTTGCGTCCACAGTCACTCGCACGTATCCCAGGTAGTCACTGTCCTCCAGGATCTGCACTCGGGTGACACCAACGTTGACATACTCGAACGTTGACCAGAACTTCACCGCTTCGGCTTGATAGCCAGCTTCGTCGAGGTCGATTGCGTTGTAGAACGCAGTGAGTGGGAACGCGTAATAGTCCGCAGCGTGAGCAGCTCGCTCCGGCGTCCAATGACCGTCGATTAGGTAGATGACGGCATCTTCGACTTCGTCCTGAAACCTGTCTGCCTTACGCGCGTCGCTGTATTGGAGGCCGCCGACCGCTCCGCCGCCAAGCAGCGCACAGACGACTCCAACCATGAAATTCTTCAATGTCGGTCCTCACGTGTCGGCAACTCGCTGCGCATGCGGTGCATCCAGTGAACCACAAACCGCGATTGATCCGTGGGATAGCTCGTGATGTTACGCCGCGGCGTGGTCGCCTAGATCTGCGGCTGCAGCGCGGCGGCGAGTGCCCCGCGCATCACGCCACGGTCGGGAGAGATCCCGACCCACCGTTCGGCGGCCGCAGCACCTTGGTGGACGAGCATCCCGAGACCGTCAAGCGTCGAACAACCGAGCGCCAGTCCGGACCAGCGCCGTCGGTGTCAATCACCGAAGGCCTGACTGATTCGAACGGCGAGGAGCTTCTCCACGAGCGCCGCGGGTAGCGGTGCATCGACGGGAAACTGGAGTGTCCCGCCCGATGTGACGTATTCGGAGGACTCGTCCTTCAGTTCCGCAAGGACGGACCCACTGTGGGGAAAGTAGCTGAGATGGTGCTTGAAGGCAGCGAATCCGGCAATCACCTTGCCCTGCATTCTGAAAGCAGGCATGCCATACGAGATGCATTGTTCAGCGTCGGAAACGATCCCAAGAATGATCCGACGCAATTCGCGCAGTTGTGGACTGCTTTGGCTCGTCCAGTGTCGCCAAGTACGCGTCGATCTCCTCCGTTGACATCACCCCAGTCTTGGCTCGGCAGCCACATCGGTCAAGGCAACGTCTCGCCGTTGCGACCAACCGTGGGCGGTACAGTCACTTCCATGAGTGCGAAGCCTGACGATGAACGGCCTCACACGGCCGACCTCACAGCTTCTCTCGTTGCGTTACGCGACGATCTCGAAAGCCGTGCTGCCTCGCTTCGAGCGGGTGCGAACGTGCCCAGTGGTGGCATTTCGTTCGGTAAGCGGGTCGGTGAGGGCACCAGCATCGCCATCGAGCGATTCGCTGACGTAGCGATTCACGATCAGATCATTCAACAACTGACGGCAGTGGAGGGCGCTCTGGTGCGAGTTGCCGAGGGAACGTATGGGGTTTGTGAGGTGTGTGGGCACCGCATCGCACCCGAGCGACTGGAAGCCATCCCGTGGGCGGCAACCTGCGTGTCGTGTGCGTAGCACAAACGGAGAGCGCCACTCGGTTACAGCGATACGCGCCGTCAGCGATCACGCGAACAGTGCTTTGCCGAGTTCGCCGCTCGGGTACCAGACCCGCACCTGATCATCCTTGATCACCAGCACAAGGCCTCCTGCGCGCACAGTCCGGTTGAACCCGGCAGCTTCCCGCGACGGATAGAGTGTGAACAGCTCGGGATCGTCCCAGCGCTGGCCGGGCACTTCGCGACCGGTGCGGTCGTCGAGCAACACCCACCCGGGAGGCTCGAGTACGTCGCCGGTGGGTTCGGCCCAGGCCAGCACGTATCCGTCTCCCGGATCGCCCGCCACGAGCCGCAAGCCGGGTTGTGTCCAGCGGACCGCGCCGGTCGCCGGGTCGATGCCGACCAACTTGGCGGCATCACAGGCGTCGCCGCTTCGTCGTGAGCACACCTGGCCAACCGCGACATCTCCATCGAGGTACCAGCCGATGTCGTCAGCACCGGGGTGGGTGAACTGCCGGTCGGTCCAGCGCGCCTTACCCACAGCATCAACGCCTTGCAACACGCGCGCCGCGAGGTTGTCGTCGCAGGAGAAGGCGGGGCGCACACCGACGGCTCCGGCGAGAACCGCCGGCTCGCGGCTCCAGGCGCCGTTGTGCCAGCGGGCGACCACCGGGCCGGGGTCGATGGAAGCGGCCGCACGGGAGACCACGTCGGTAGTGGTGTCGGCGACGATCACATCGCCCGATGCCAAGAGCGACGGCTGCGGTCCCCCGCTACACGCTCTGGCGGGTTCAGCTTTGGAGAGTTCCGTCGGCACCCCGACATCGACAGCGACGTCCGCCACGAGGTCATAGCGCACCATGAGTTGGTACGTCCCACCGAGCATGGCGACGTTGTCGACGAGCAGGGCGAAACGGTCAGTGACGTCGGCGACGCCGAGCCGGGCGAGTTCGTCGGCGTCGACTCCGACCGCCGACATGGCTGCTGCGAAGATGGGTTGCTCGGCACCGGTGGCCAGCGACAGCTGAACGATGCGCGAGCGAAGGCTCGGCTGGTTGGCGGTCAATACGACCATCAGCGCATTTGCCGGGTGGTACTTGGGCGCAGCAACGGCCGTCTGAATCTCACTGTTGCCATCCAGGCAGCGACTCCAGCGAGTGGTGCCGTCGTGGTTGACGGCGGCAACCGACAATCGATCGTTCGGATCAGAGGGGCGAGTCGGGGATCGGCTGGCGCTGACCAGCACGCCGCCTTCGATCCGAGTCGCCCGCACCCCGATTGGATCGCTGGTGCTGTCGTGGGCGAACCTGATGGTGAGCGACGGCGCCATCTCCAGCGGACCGAACCGATCGAAGGCAGTGTCGGCGTACGCCGCCCTTGTCTGGGTGCCGGCAGTGACCACATCGTCGCAGACGTTTCCCAAAGGCCGTGACGCCGTTGTCGTCGGGTTGATCGAAGTCGTTGTCGACGTCGTAGTTGTAGAGGTTGCCACAGTCGTCGGCGTGGCGGTTGTCGGTGTCACCACGGTGTCATTCGTGGATGAGGTCGTCGTCGTCGGCTCCGCTCGGCGCGGCGCATTGTCGCATCCGGCAATCACCACCACGACGGCGACACCGACTGAGACGAGCCCGTGCCTCATTCTGACCGAATCAGCGGTCGTCGTCCTCGGGGACGCGTTCACCATCGTCGTTCGGCGCCGGGGCCCCTTCTTGAGCGGGCGGTGTCATCGAGATGGTGAGCCCTTCGATCTCCAGCACGATCTCGGGTTGCCCGGACGCATTGGTGATGCCCACCGGTCGCGTCGCGTTTCGTTGAATGGCCATTCCCATACCGTACCGCCGGTCTCCACGTGCCGTGCCTCGACAGGGTTCACCTGGGTTGGCGCCGCGTCGTCCGCCTTGCCTGCAAGTTTGCCCTTCAAGGCGGGCTGTGAAAGGGGGACGTTGGACTCTGCCGGTGGTCGCCGCCGAGCGCGCACACTGGACCGACACCGAAGAATTGGAGCGTGCCATGGAGTTCAGCGCCACCCACACCTACCAGCGACCGACGACAGTAATTTTCGCGCTGCTGACCGACTTCGAGCGAGTGCGCGACAAGTACGAGGCGCTCGGCCACAGCGACGTCGAACTGATCAGCTACGAAGAGGACGACGACGGTGGTGTCACCCTCGTCACGCGCCGAGTCGTCCCACTCGAGCTTCCCGGGTTTGCCAAGCGAGTGCTCTCGCCGCGGCAGACCGTCGTCCAGACCGACACATGGTCGGCCGCAGATGCTCACGGTGTACGCACCGGGTCGTTCACAGCGGACGCCAAGGGCACCCCGGTGCAAGTGCGCGGCACGATGCACCTGGCCCCCAACGGAGCCCGGCGTTGCATCAACACGACCGACGTGACCGTCGAGTGCAAGATCCCGCTGCTCGGCGGCAAGATCGCCGACTTCGTCTCTGGCGACACTCGCAGAGCCGTCGATCACGAACAGACGTGGATCAGCGGCCACCTTCCTGCTCGCTGATCTACGATGCAGGATCGTCGAACGCACGCCCACCGCAGCCGAGCCCGGCCCGCTTGCAGGACTACGTGTTCTCGATCTCACTCAAGCCCTGGCCGGGCCGTTCTGCACGATGTTGCTCGCCGACCTCGGCGCCGACGTCGTCAAGGTCGAACCACCTGGCGGTGACATGACACGGTTCGTCGGGCCGTACACCTTGGAAGACACCGAGCGGGCATACGGCGGCTACTTCGCCAGCATCAATCGTGGTAAGCGATCGATCGTTCTCGACCTGAAGCAGGACAGCGACCGCGATCTTGTCCGCCAACTGGCTGCACAGGCAGATGTGCTCGTCGAGAACAGTCGGGCCGGTGTGATGGACCGGCTCGGACTCGGATACGAGGCGCTCAGCGCATCGAACACGCGGCTCGTCTACGCCGCGGTCCGCGGGTTCGGCGACCCGCGCACGGGCCAGAGCCCGTATGCCGACTGGCCGTCGTACGACATCGTTGCCCAGGCGATGGGGGGCGTGGTGAGCATCACCGGCAGCCTCGACGGCACGGTGATGAAGTGCGGGCCGAGTGTCGGCGACATCTTCGCCGGAACCCTCAATGCAGTGGGTCTCCTCGCCGCCGTCATTCACGCTCGCTCTTCCGGAGTCGGCCAGTTCGTCGACGTCGCCATGTACGACGCGATGCTGAGCCTCTGCGAGGGCGCTGCCTACTCGTACTCGTACACCGGCCAGGCGCGTCGACCAACGGGCAACGGGCATCCGACGATCGCACCGTTCGACGTGTTCCCAACCAGCGATGGTCATTGCGCGATCGGCACTCCGACGAACAGCGTCTTCGCCGCGCTCTGCGACCGCATCGGATCGCCTGGGCTCACCGATGACGAGCGCTTCAGGGATCCGAGTGATCGCCTGGCCAATCGAACTCAGCTCAACGAGGTGCTCGTGCGGTGGACGACCTCGAAGACCACCATGGAGATCATCGAGCTGCTCGGTGGTGACGTACCTGTCGGGCCTGTCAACGACATGGCGGCGATCTACACCGATCCTCACGTGGCCGCGCGACGCATGCTCGTCGAGGTCGACCAGCCCGACGGCAGTCGCTCGGTGACACTCGCCGGCCAAGCCATCAAGATGACCAAGAGCTACACGGGCATACGCACCCGTCCGCCGCGACTCGGCGAGCACACCGCCGAGATCCTCGCCGAAGTCGGGCTCACCCGCTCAGCACCCCGGCTGGGCGGCGAACTACCGGTCTCCGCCTTGGAAGAGCGCGCTCAGATCGAGTGATGGCACGTGCTGCTTGCTCGCCAACGAAACGTAGGTGCGCGCCAAGGCGTCTTTACCGGCCCCCACGACAGTTGAAAGCAGCCCGACCGCTTCGACGATGTCACTGCTCGACACGTTGTCGACGAGACGTATCCAGATGGTCTCCTCCAACACGTTCAAGGCACACTGAATCTCACTGATGTCGTAGCCGGCGTGAAAGCGATCGGTGGCGACTTGCTTGGCGTAGTCGATCACGGGGATCAGATCGCGCGATCGCACACTCGTCGTCACCAGCTCGAGCAGGGGAACGAGCCGGGCACGTCGCTCCTCGGCGTCGATCGTCGAGTAGTGCCGGAGATTGGCGCGCTCGAGGGCAGCCGATGCCTCGTCGAGGATCTCGTCCGCTGGGGCAAGCACGGTCAACAGGTCCATGACACCATTGAACCGGATTTCAGGCGAGGTGAGGATGCTCGTCGGGGAACGCCGGGGAGTGTCGCTTTGCGACGATCGCCTGGTTGGCCAGCTCGACGAGCTCATCGACGGCGAAGGCCTCCCGCATCCGAGCGAAGACCGTTTCCTCCTCGAGCTGGAAATGACCCTTGATCTCGAGGAGCAACGCGCTGCCACGCTTGACGAACGCAAACCCGTCGGGGGCGAGACTGCGCATCTCCGTGAGCATCTCGTTCATCTCTTCGTGCTCGCCCATCCGATGGGCGAGGGTGTCGTCGGCGTCGGCGGCGAACGCAGCGTGGAAGGCGGGGAACACGATCTGCTGCTCCACGGCCTCATGAGCCGATAGCTCCTCGACGATGCGGAGGTACAAACGCCGGATCTCGGCCGAGTCCTCGGTCTCGTCGAGCTGCTCGACAAGCTCGTTGATCAGACGGTGGTCACGTTCCAGTAGCTCGATGACGTCGATTTGTTGGGCCATCGTCGGATCCTTTGTTCGGCGCAGACGGCGCGATGCTCTGCCGGTCATTGTCGCCTCGATCCGGCCGACGGCAACAGTGCCGAAAGTCCGTGGTTTGTGTTAGCGCGACGGAGTACTCCCAGATCAGGGCCGGAAGTCCCGATACAGCGCAGAGCCCGTCGGCTTACCATCACGACGAGGCCGAGAGAAAGTTCTTCGATGATCGACGACCAACAGGTGAACGCCAAGAGCACCGCCGGCTATCCGGTGATCTCGAACACGACGCTTTCGGCCGACGTTCACCAACTCGTGATACGAGCGCCCCGTGTTGCGTCGGTTCGCCAGCCCGGTCAGTTCGTCATCGTCCACCTGGGTGCGGGTGCCGAGCGAATTCCATTGACCATCGTGGAGAGCGATCCTGATGAAGGAACGATCGTCCTCGTAGTCCAGGCCGTCGGGAAGAGCACGAGGGATCTCGTCGCGCTCGCCGCCGGCGAACACATCAACGATGTCGTCGGCCCGCTCGGACGGCCGTCCGATCTGATCGCCACAGGTACCCTGGTTTGCGTCGCCGGCGGGGTGGGCGCTGCCGTGATCTTCCCCATCGCCCGCCGGCTTGCCGAACTCGGCGCCCAGGTCATCACAGTTCTCGGTGCCCGCACAGCCGAGAGCGTGCTCTTCGCCGACCAGTTCGCCTCCTTCTCCGAGCTCATCGTGTGCACCGACGATGGCAGCTCAGGACGACGCGGTTTGGTCACCGATGCGCTCACGGATCTCGTCGCCGAGCGAACGATCGATGTCGTCTACGCGGCTGGGCCAGTGCCGATGATGCGCGCCGTCGCCGCGGTGACCGAGCCGCTTGGCGTGCGGACGATCGTGTCGCTCAACCCGATCATGGTCGACGGCACCGGCATGTGCGGCGGGTGCCGCGTCACGGTCGACGGAAAGATGCGATTTGCATGCGTCGACGGCCCGGAGTTCGACGGCCACAGCGTCGACTTCGCCGAGCTGGCCGACCGTCTTGGCACATACCGCGACTCGGAGCAAGCGGCTTCCAGCCACGTGTGCCGGGGGACCGGCTGATGAGCGAGGTTGCCGGCGAACCGCTGTCGAAGCGTGAACGGCTGGCGATCGATCGCCAGCAGATGCCCACACGCGACCCGAGCGCGCGATCCGGTACGTTCGACGAGGTCAACCTGGGCTTCACGGAGCACCTCGCGCTGCTCGAGGCCCAGCGGTGTCTCGCGTGCAAGCGAGCCACGTGCGTGGAGGGTTGCCCCGTCAGTGTCGACATCCCGACGTTCGTCCGCCAGGTCGAAGAGCGTGACCTCGCCGCAGCTGCGCACACGTTGTTCGGTGACAACACGTTGCCGGCAGTGACCGGTCGGGTGTGTCCGCAAGAGCACCAGTGCGAGGCCGTCTGCGTTCGCGGTCGCAAGGGCGCGCCCGTCGCCATCGGTCATCTCGAACGGTTCGTCGCCGATTGGGCGCGCGGCCACTTGACCGAGGAACCCACCACCATCGAGCCCTCCGGCAAGCGCATTGCGATCATCGGCGCAGGCCCCGGCGGGCTGACCGCGGCCGGCGAACTGGCTCGGTGCGGGCATGATGTGACCATCTACGAAGCGCTGCACTTGCCCGGTGGCGTCCTGTCGTACGGCATCCCCGAGTTCCGCCTGCCCAACGACATCGTGCAGCACGAAGTGGGCCGTCTCGAGGCGCTGGGGGTGCACATCGAATGCAATGTGGTGATCGGTCGCACCTACACGCTCGACGAGTTGCGCGAGCAGTTCGACGCCGTCTTCGTTTCGGTCGGCGCCGGGTTACCGATGTTCCTCGGGGTGCCCGGCGAAGGATTGAAGGGCGTGTACTCGGCGAACGAGTACCTGACCCGCGTGAACCTGATGCAGGCGTATGCGTTCCCCGACTCCGACACCCCGGTGCTCCACGGTGATCGAGTCGTGGTGATCGGCGGGGGCAACGTGGCCGTCGATGCGGTGCGCACGGCTCGGCGCCTCGGCGCGCATCGAGCGAGCATCGTCTACCGACGCGGCCGCTCCGAGATGCCGGCGCGAGAAGAGGAGATCCATCACGCCGAGGAAGAAGGCGTGGCTTTCGAGTTCTTGGTGAGCCCACTCGCCATCGAGGGCAACGAGGATCGCTGGGTCACCGGTTTGCGCTGTGTCGACACCGAGCTCGGCGAGCCTGACGCGTCGGGTCGGCGGACACCCATTCCGATCGAGGGCACAGAGCGCGTGATCCCCTGCGACACCGTCGTCGTCGCCGTGGGCACACGCGCCAATCCGCTGTTGACATCGTCGTCCCCCGATCTCGCGCTCTCGAATCGCGGGTACCTCATGGCCGACGAGCATGGCATGACAAACCTGCCAGGTGTGTTCGCCGGCGGTGACATCGTCCGTGGTTCCGCCACAGTGATACTCGCCATGGCCGATGGCAAGAACATTGCCGCGGCGATAGACGCTTACGTTCGCGGAACCAGCGTCGCACTCAGCCCTCGCTAGGTTCGGCAGCAAGGTGAGATAGACCTGTTGCGTTGGTCACTGGCGCCTTATGCGGGGCCTCAGCCGTCAAACGCTTTGGTCGTCGGCGATGTTTCGATCTCGGAGAGCGAGCAGCGCGATCGCTGCGACAGCGACCGAGATAGCCGCGCCCCACACGTCACGGGGGGTTTGGAACGCGATCTTCATGGCGAACAGGTAGAGCAGCGACGTGAGCATCAGCGCCATCCATGCGGTCCGACGTTTGGCGGTCATCGACGCGTGTCCGATGAAGAGGACGTTCCAGAGGACGTGACCGGAGAACGGCCAGTCGAGGGCCAGTGCGACGGCGCTCAAGACTGCACTCGCGGCGAAGGTCAACTTCCATGGTCGTGGGAACTCCGATCGAAACTGGACGAGGTAGCTGCCGCCCAGGCCGAAGAGCGGGAAGATGTACCAGAACAGTGCGGTCCGCGGTGAAGCGACGAACGCGAACAGCACTGCGCTTGCTGCCGTGGTCGCTACCAGAACGACCCACCGCGGTTCCGGAGTCGACGCCTCGGCAGTCTGGTGACTCACGTGTCGAGGGCGAGATCGTGCAATCGACTCAGTCCATCGAAGACGTCGGCGAAACGGGTCGTGAGCGGGGAGCATCCGATGCGGACGATGTCGGGGCCGCGGAAGTCGGTGATCACGCGTCGATCGGCGAGTGCGGCGACGAGCGGTTCCGCATTCCGGTGATGCACTGCGACGTGAGCGCCGCGGCGGCTCGGGTCGCGAGGCGTGGAGGAAGGCAGGCCGAGCTGATCACAGACATCCAGCGCGAACCCGGTCAGTGCTCGCGCCTTTGCAGCCACGGCTTCGATCCCGGCCTCGACCGTCGTGGCAATTCCCTCCTCGGCCGCGGCGAGGGCAACGATCGATGGCGTACCGAGCAGCAACCGGCGGATGTCAGGCTGCGGTTGAAAGGCCGGCCCCATCTCGAA
>DATAJN010000370.1:0-5534 GCA_036262105.1 Ilumatobacteraceae bacterium | reverse complement strand
CCGGAGCTCGGTCGAGGTCATCCCCCGCGAGGAGAGCAGCGACCGGGCGGAGATGATGGTCGAGTTGATGCGCCGTGGCGAAACGTGGTCGGGCGAGTACGAGGCAATGCGGCGTGACGGCCGTTCCATAGCGATCCAGGTGACCAACACCCCCGTCTTCGACCGCGACGGAAAACTGGTTGCTGTGATCGGTTCCTCGTTCGACATCACCGAGCGACTCGATGCTCAACGTACCTTGGAGTCGAGTCGCCGTCGACTCGCGGAAGCGCAAAGGATCGCCCATTTGGGCAGCTTCGAAGCCGATCTCGTAGCCCACGAGATGAACTGGTCCGAGGAGTGCTGTCGGATCTTCGGCGTTGATCCAGGCGCCATACCGAGCCGCGAGTTGCTCATGTCCATCGTCCATCCAGCCGACGCATCGAAGTTGATGGACGCGGAGATCGACACAGTCACCAAAGCACGTTCGATGGATCTCGACTTCCGCATCATCCGCAGCGACTCGCAGGAGCGGTGGCTGCTCGCTCATGTCGTGCCGGAGGTCGGCAACGAGGGCGCCGTCGTCAAGGTCACCGGGACCATCATGGACGACACCGAGCGAGTCGTGGCCGCCCGTGTGCGCAGAGCAGCCGAGACCAGCTTCGAGATCGGGTTCGAACAATCGGCCATCGGTGCTGCCATCACGGATCTGCAAGGAATTCCCAAACGGGTGAATGCGGCGATGTGCGCCATCCTGGGTCGCCCCGCGCACCTGATCGTCGGCCGACGGTGGGCCGAGTACGGCCACCCGGAAGAGTTGGCACTGGCACACATGATGCTCACCCGGCTGGCCGTGGGTCACGACACCCATGAAGACGAACGGCGCTACTTCCGACCGGACGGCTCGATCGTCTGGGTGTTGGCGCACGTCACGCTGGTTCGCGACGACGACGAGACTCCGCAGTACTTCTTCGCGCAGTTCCAGGACATCTCCGATCGCAAGCGAATGGAGCACGACCTGGCTCACCAAGCCTTGCACGACTCGCTCACGGGCCTGCCCAACCGCGTTCTGCTCAGCGACCGGCTGCTGCACGGCTTGGCGGGTTCGCGTCGAAGAGGCTCCCAAGTCGGCGTGATCTTCCTGGACATCGATCAGTTCAAGGCCATCAACGACGCTTCGGGACATAGCGCCGGCGACGCGGTGTTGTGTCGTGCCTCCAGCCGAATCTCCGGCGCCATCAGGCCGGGTGACACCGTCGCGAGGTTCGGCGGCGACGAGTTCGTCGTCGTGTGCGACGACGTCTCCGCCTTCGAAACGGTACAGATCGGCGAACGAGTGCTCAAGTCATTGAACGGGCCTTACCAAGTCGGCCTCGACGAAATGCACATCACGGCCAGCCTCGGCATTGCGATCGCCAACGACAACTCGACACCCGAGAGCTTGCTGCGAGAGTCCGACGCGGCGATGTACCGCGCCAAGGAACGCGGCGGCGACCGCGTCGAGCTCTTCGACGACACATTGCGATTCATCGCGAAGAAACGGCTGGCCACCGCATCGGCTCTGCATCGAGCGCTCGATCACGACGAATTCACGGTCCAATACCAACCCGTGATCGATCTCGTCAGTGGGGCGATGGTGAGCGTCGAGGCGTTGCTCCGATGGCAGCACCCGAAGTACGGCTTGATCGCGCCAGCTGACTTCATCTCCGTCGCCGAGGAGACCGGACTGATCGTTCCGATAGGGGCCAGGGTCCTCGAGCAGGCGTGCCGGGACTTGACCGAGTGGCAGAGCATCGAAGGAGCGGCCTCGGCTGAGGCAAGTCTTTCAGTGGCGGTGAACATCTCCGTGCGACAGATGCGCTCCCCACACATCGTCGAATTGATCGACGACGTACTGCGGCGCACAGGGCTGCGCGCCGCCGACCTCTGTCTCGAGCTGACTGAGAGCGTGTTCATGGAAGATGTCGAGTTCTTCGGGCGCAGGCTCGACAGCCTCAAGAGTCTCGGGCTTGAACTGGCCATCGATGACTTTGGCACCGGGTATTCGTCTCTCAGCTACCTGAAACGCTTCCCCTTCGACTCTGTGAAGATCGATCGGGCGTTCGTCGACGGGCTTGGCATCGACGAGCACGACACAGCGTTGGTCGCAGCGATCGTTGCGATGTCCGGGGCGCTCGGCTTGAAGACCACGGCTGAGGGCGTGGAGAACATGCAGCAGCTGTCGTGCCTCAAGGACCTCGGTGTCCGGCGCGTCCAGGGCTTCTACTTGGCAGAGCCACTGCCTGGCGAGGCGATCTCGAAGTTGATCACCGAGTCGCATCGTTGGAGCGTCGACTGAGCCGATCGAGGAAGCGCACCGCGGCCTGGGACGACTCCATGCGCCACAGATCGACGACGTCGACCGGCGAGCCGTGGTCGACATGATCGGCAATTGCGTCCGCAAGTTGTTCGATGTGGTCGCGCTGCCGTTCGAGCATCGTTCTCGTGTCGACGGAGCAGAGCTCGGCGACGATCAGTTTGAGCAGGAGCTCACTGCGCAGGTCACGGAGATGCACCACGGGCGTGTTGAGCCACGTGCGCAGCTGCGACCGACCGGCGCGTGTGATGGCGAGGATCGTGCGGTTTCCACCGGCGATGCCAGGCTGCTCCCCCACTGCGTGGATCAAGCCGCGGTTGGTCAACTGCTCCAGCGATCGGTAGGTGAGGGCACGCGACAGCGACCACACTCGGCCTACGTCGCCCTCAGGCTTCAGCCGCGCGGCGATGGCAAAGCCGTGAGTCGGCGCGCCGTACAGAATGCCGAGACAGGCCCACTCACCGAGGAGCAGCTGCTGCTCGGCTGTCCTGGTGCCCCCCACCGATGTCAGTCGGTCGGCTTGTCGGTGACGAGTTCCAACGCGACGCTGTTCATGCAGTATCGCTGACCGGTCGGCGCCGGCCCATCGAGGAAGAGGTGGCCGAGGTGGGAGCCGCATCGGCGGCAGCGAACTTCAGTGCGAACCATGCCGTGACTGACATCGTCGATGAGCTCGACGGCATCGGCCGCCTTGGTTTGATAGAAGCTCGGCCAACCACTTCCCGATTCGTACTTCGCTGTCGAGTCGAACAGTTCGGCGCCGCACGCCGCGCAGTGGTACGTGCCATCGGCATGCTCGTTGACGTACTTGCCACTCCAGGGTCGTTCGGTACCGGCGCGACGGAGCACGTCGAACTGCTCCGACGTGAGAGTCGCACGCCAGTCGGCGTCGGCCTTTTCGATCTCCGGCATCGCTCAATCCTCCTGTGCGCTCGCGTCCAGAGTATCGAACGGCCGTCACTGTGATCGACAACGCCCCGGCAGTTCAGGCGGGAAGGAATCCATACTTGCCCAGGATCGCCTGGCCGGCATCGCTGGCGACGTAGTCGGCGAACGCCTGTGCAGCCGTCGGATTGGTTGCTTCCTTGGTCAGAACCATCGGGTAGTTGTTGATCACGTTGATGTCGGCAGGAATCTCGACACCATCAGCACTGTCTTTGGCCGCATTGACGTCGGTGACGAACACGATGCCAGCGTCGGCCTCGCCGGCAGACACCTTGGTGACCACACCCTTCACCTTGTCTTCGAGACTCTTGGGCGAGGCCGTGACCGCGGCATTCTTCAAGACCGCTGCGGCGCTGGAGCCACACGGCACCGTCTCAGCGCACAACACGACGATCAGGTCTGACCGGGCCAGATCAGCGACGCTGGTGATGCCCTTCGGGTTGCCCTTCTCGACGATGATCTCCATCGTGTTCTTGGCGATCGACACAGGTTCGCCGACGTTCTCGCCGGCGTCGGTCATCTTCTTCATGTTCTTGTCGTCGGCGGAGACGAAGATGTCGGCGGGCGCACCCTGCGTGATCTGAGTGACGAGATCTCCGGAGCCGGCAAAGTTGAACGTCACATTGGCATCGGGGTTGTCGACCTTGAACGCAGTGCCCATCTCGGTGAAGGCTTCGGTCAACGAAGATGCCGCGAACACCACGACGTCACCTGTTGCCGCGGGAACGGTGGTCGGTGCCTCCGTCGTTGGTGCTTCGGTTGCGGGGGGCGCGACCGGCGTGGTCAAGGCGACTGTGGATCCCGAGTTGGAATCGCTGCCGCACGAGGCGGCGACGACGCCAAGCAGGGCGACAGTCGAGATGACCAATCGAGCTGAGGTGCACATCATCTCGACATAATAGTCATACAATGACTATTACAGCGTCATCGGCTGACCGAATCGTCGGCAACGGCGATCTGGGCGCCAAAACGTGACTCACCGCCGCAGGTCAGCGAAAGGTCTGGCGCCCAGATCCTCGCAGCGAGGCGCTAGGCGTAACGCACGCCTTGGCGATCCAGCTCTTTCTGGATGGCATCGATATCGGGGGTGTCGAGCTCATAGCCGGAGTGCAGCGACAGCGCCGCGGCGATTCCGGCGCCCTGTCCGAGCACCGCACAACACGACATGTTTCGCGTCGATGCGTGAGAGATTCGATCGCCACCGGAGGAACGACCGGCGACGAGCAAGTTGCGCACGCCGTTCGGTACGAGATTGCGATAGGGAAGGTGGAAGTAGCGCCCGGTGGTGGGCAGGATCAAGATGCCGTAGCCATCGATGAACTCCGGGTAGATCCCGATCGCGTCGGGGAACCGTGCCTGCTCGCGCACATCGTGCTCGGTCATGTTGTAGACAGCGTCGATCTTGCGCGTGTCGCGAATGCCGAGCGTCATCCCGAAGTTGCGCAGTCGGGCCCCGGAACACCCCGGCGTGTACCGACGCAGTGCCTCGATCGCCAGCATGGCCTGCCGGCGGCCCTCGATCTCACCACGAGTGAGATCGTCGGGGTCGGTACCGTCGATGCTGTCGAGGTGGACGAGGTTCATGTAGGTCAATTCGCCGGTGTCGTGTATGGCGCCCCACGTGCCGGCCAAGGTGACGAGCGAGGAAGGGATCAGGCCGTCGGCGATCGCTTGGTCGAACGGCTTCTTGAGGAACGGCGAGAACATGTCGTCCTCCTTGCCCCCGGTCTCGATGTTCCACTCCCCTCCACCGGCCCAGTCCTTGTAGCTCTGCGGATCGGCCTTGATCCCTTCGATGAAGGCCTTCTTGTCGACTCCGGAAAGGTGAAACATCACCGAGGCAGCCATCATCTCCTCCTTCGGCGTGCGAAACGTCGGTGCGCCGGCACGGAACGCCACGTCGGCGTCACCGGTTGCATCGATCACTCGTCGGGCACGGATGGCCTCGCGGCCGGCCTTCGATTCCGTGATGATGCCGGTGACCGCATCGCCTTCCATGATCGGGGCCACGAACGTTCGGTGCAGCATGCCGCGCATGCCCGATTCCTCGACCAGTCTGTCGGCCACGACCTTGAAACCTTCGGCGTCGATCTCGTACGACATCGACTGACTCTCCGGCACGGCCGCCCCCATCTCGAACGCTCTGGTTTCGAACTCGCGACCGATTCCGTTCGCCTCGATCGTGTCTTCGTGCCGGTACCAGGCCATTCCCTCGACGCCGACGGCGGTGATGTTGCCGCCGAAGCACCCGAAGCGC
>DATAJN010000369.1:0-9030 GCA_036262105.1 Ilumatobacteraceae bacterium | reverse complement strand
CTCGCCGATGATCGAATGCTGATCCTTCAACAGGGCGACTGCGGCGTCGAACTGCTTCTGGGTGAGCGAGTACGGATCGTCGATGGCGAGATCAGGCTGCGCGGTCTTGAGGTACAGCGCCGCGTCGGCGATGTAGATCGGTGCGTCGTACGCCGTGACCTTGCCTTTGTACGGAGAGTTCTTGTCGAACACGACACTCCACGAGTCGGGATCAGTGGTGACGACGTCGGTGTTCCACATCAAGTAGTTGGCTCCCCAACCGTGCGGGATGCCGTAGTTCTTACCGCCACTCGAGTTGTAGTGCTGGTCCTTGAGGAACGGCGAGATGTCGGCGTAGTTCTTGATGAGCGCGGTGTTGACCGGGGCAACGAGACCGGCGTCGATCAGGCGCACACTGGAGTCGCCCGACGCCGACACGCCGTCGTACTGGCCGGTGCTCATCAGCTGGAACATCTCGTCGGACGTTGCCGCGATCTTCGACTTGACCACGCAGCCCGTGTTGTCCTGGAAGGGTTTGACCCAGTTGTACGCGGGATCAGTACTGCCGTCTTCGGCGTAGCCGGCCCACACGATCAGGTTGAGCGACTTCTCGCCGGTACCGATCGAACTCAGCGTTTCACCGCCGGATGACTTGCTGTCGGAGCCGCAGGCCGACGCCACCAGCGTCACCGCTGCCATGACGCCGAAGAAACGTGCTGTCTTCATGAGTCTCCCCCTTTGGAGATGTCTGTGTTGGCGACGGGAAAGGCCGCGCTGCGCGGCCATGCCAGGCGGACGTTGCCACCGATGGCGACTCCAGCGAGCCCGTCGCTCGGCACGCTGGCGATCATGGAGGCGCCGTCGTCGAGTTGAACTCGCACCCGGCAATCTGCCCCGAGGTATTGGATGTCGCTGACCACACCAGTGAACTCGATCTCGTCAGCGCCGATCTCGCCCTGCACGAGGCGAAGTCGCTCAGGCCGGATCGAATGTGGCTCGGAGACGCCGAGCAACTGCTGCGACCGTTCGCTGCTGAGCACGTTCGACGTACCCACGAAACCGGCTACGAAGGCCGTAGCGGGATGCTCATAGATCTCACGGGGTGTGCCAACCTGCTCGATGCGACCTTGGTTGAACACGGCGATGCGATTGCTCATCGACAACGCCTCTCCCTGATCGTGGGTGACGAACACGAACGTGATGCCGACCTCGTGCTGGATCGACTTCAACTCGACCTGCATCTCTTCGCGCAACTTCAGATCCAACGCGCCAAGGGGCTCGTCGAGCAGGAGCACCTTCGGATGGTTCACCAAGGCTCTGGCCAAGGCGATGCGTTGTCGTTGGCCACCGCTCAACTGATTCGGCCGGCGCTCGCCGTAGTCGGCGAGCCGAACCGCTTCCAGCATCTCGAAGGCACGCCGGCGACGCTCGCCCTTGCTGATCTTCTTGACCTTGAGGCCGTACTCGATGTTCTCCAACACGCTCATGTGCGGGAACAGCGCGTAGTCCTGAAAGACCGTGTTGACATCGCGGTCGTACGGAGCGAGTTGGCTGACATCGCTGCCTTCGAGCAGAACGGCCCCACCGGTGGGCAGTTCGAACCCGGCGATCATGCGCAGCACAGTGGTCTTGCCACTGCCCGACGGACCGAGCAAGGAGAAGAACTCGCCTTCGTAGATCTCCAGATCGATGTCGTCGACGGCGACGACATCGCCATAGTTCTTGCGCAGCCGGACGAGCTGGATCGCGGGCGTGAGACGACGCGATTCGTCGTCTCTGGTGCCGATTGCCACGGCTTCACTCACGATTCCCTGCCACTCCCCCGGTTTTCGTTGCCACCCAACTCGACCGACGTTAGTCGCTCCCCAAACGGGCCCCGACCATTCAGGTGACGGCTGAGACCCGCTCGGTGACCACTTTCGAGGACCCGCCTGGTTGCATCGTGACCCCGAGCAGGCTGTCGCCGGCTTCCATCGTTCGCTTCTGGTGGCTGACGACGAGCAGTTGCGCCTCCTGGCGAAACTCGTGGATCAGCCCGAGGAACCGGTGCAGGTTGACGTCGTCGAGAGCAGCTTCCACTTCGTCCATCACATAGAACGGCGAGGGTCGGCTGCGGAACACGGCGAACAGGTAAGCGAGGGCCGTGAGCGAGCGCTCACCACCCGACAACAGCGACAACTTCTTCACGTTCTTGCCACTTGGCTTGGCCTCGACTTCGATGCCGGTGTTGAGCAGATCATCGGGATCGGTCAGAACGAGCGCGCCGAGCCCGCCGGGGAAGAGCATCGCGAACAGCTCAGTGAAGTGTCGGCTGACGTCGTCGAAGGCCGCCGAGAAGACGGATTGGATCTCGAGATCTACGGCCTTGATGACACGCATCAGATCGCGGCGAGTGGTGCGCACGTCTTCCAGTTGCTCTTCGAGGAACGTGTGGCGTGCCTGCAGTTCGTTGAACTCCTCCAGGGCCAGTGGATTGATCGGTCCCATGAGGCGAAGTTCGCGCTCTAGATCGCGCACACGTGCTGCGGCACTGATGCCCTCGGGTAGCTGCGGTGCGCCGGCGATCTCGGCGGCCTCGGGTTCCAGATCGTGATCACGTCGTACTGCTTCGACGACGCCCTCCAGACGCATTCGAACCTCGGCCTCGTCGATCTCTACGCGTCGCGAACGCTCGCGGACCTCGTCGAGTGCCTTCTCGGCCGCACTGCGCCTGCGCCGAAGGTCGTCGAGGCGTTGGGCGATGCCGCGCACTTCATCGCTCTGCCTGCGCCGAATCTCCATCAACTCGTTGTGACGGGCCTCGATCACGTGGCGATGACGGTCGACCAATGTGGCAAGGGCCTCGACAGCGCCCAGCGCCTGCTCCACCTCGCGACGCCGTTGCCCGGCCTGGGCGCGGGCCTCGACGTCGGCCTCGAGACGTCGCTCGGTCTCGTGCAGGCGGCGCTCGAGGAACTGTTGGCGCTCGTGCAGACCGGCGTTGCGCACTTCCAGATCCTGGCGGCGATGGGCCAACTGGGCGGCGCGGGCATCGAGCCGCGCCCGGGTCTCGCCACGCGACTTGGTGGCCTCGGCTTCGGCCGCCTCGCCCGCCTCGAGTTCGGGTACGAGCCCTTCGAGTTCGGCAATTCGGGCGCGCTCACGACCCAAGCGCTCGGCCGCCTCGGCGAGTGTGTGTTCCAACGTCTCGAGCTCGGCTTGCGCGTCGCGCCGCTCGCCCTGTGTGCGCGCCAACGCATCGGAGGTGGCGGAGAAGCCGGCGTCATGAGCGTCGAGCTGGGCACTCAACACCGCCTCGCGTCGACGTGCCTCGTGAAGCGCGGTCAGACCCACCTGTTCGGCGTTGGCGCAACGTTCCAGCTCGGCGGTGGCAATCCCGAGTCGCTCCTGGGCCTCTTCGAGAGCCGAGGCGGTTGCACCGCCACCGACAGCGCCTACCCGCCATCCAGACGGGCCGAAGCGATCACCATCATCGGTGACGACGACGGATTGCGGATTCCTGAGCGCCGCATCGATGGCTTCGGTCCACGTCGGCACGCACACGGCGGACCCGATGATTGCATCCAACAGCTGCGGCACTCCGTCGTGATTGCTGCGGACGTGGGTGCGGACGGGCGCCCCCTGCGTGGATGGAAGGACGGGCGAGCGGTAGACCGCGCCCAGCGCGAGTACAGCTCCGTGAACGTTGGCGGCGTGCAGTGATTCGAGGGCCCTGCGACCGGCCTTCGGCGAGGCAACGACCACCGCCTCCAAGGCGTCGCCGAGCGCAGCTTCGACGGCGGCCTCCCAACCCGAGTCGATCTCGATCAGGTCGAGCAACGTGCCGAGGACCTCTTCCACCCCTGCCAGATGTGCGGAGCCGGCTCGGGCGCGCGCGCCTTCCAGGGCAAGGTTGAGCGCCTCCGCCCGTGCTCCCCAACGCGACACATCATCGGCCGAGGCCTGCCGCGCTGCCGCAGCCGCCTCGTGGGCCACTTCCGCAGCTCTGCGGCGTGCCTCCGCAGCTTCGAGATCGGTGACCAAACCCGCCTCGACGACCTGCGCCTGTTCGCAGTCGACTCGCCTGCTTTCCGCATCGGCATCGAGGCGACCGATTCGATCGCGCAACATCTCGTAGCGGGTACGGAACCGC
Organism: Ilumatobacteraceae bacterium; assembly: GCA_036262105.1. GTDB lineage: Bacteria > Actinomycetota > Acidimicrobiia > Acidimicrobiales > Ilumatobacteraceae > JAENVT01. The sequence continues at coordinate 4,919 of DATAJN010000369.1, read as the reverse complement.
TCCAGTTCCGCCGCCGCTCGATCGGCGCCACCACGCAGCGAGCGAAGTTCACCGCGCACCTCCGCGGCTGCACTGGCTGCCGAGGTGGTCGCGACCACTTCGACCGTCGACAGCTGACTCTCTCGTTCGACGACGAACTCGGCTTCATCGATCGCCAGTTGCTCCGCCTCGGGACCGAGCTGCCCAAGGTCGTGGGCGAGCTGTTGCATCTCGCCGCGCAGGTTGTCGGCGTCGGCCTCCAGGTTGGCGACGACACCGGAATCCATCAGCTGCCCGCGATCGCGTTCCATCGAACGTCGACGCTCCACCAGCACCGCCGCAATGCCGCGCGCTCGCTCGCGCAGTTGCTCGACGCGAACCATCTCGTCGGAAAGATCAAGATCGCCTCGGGCCGTGAGCTCTCCTTCGGCGGCCATCACGCCGGTGTCGAGCCCGGCGAGCTCGGTGCGGAGCTCTTGTTCAGCGGAGTGGAGCGACAACTTCTCGCCGGCGAGCGCGGCTAGGCGGGTTCGCAGCGAGGCGATCTCCCTGCCCCTTAGGAAGATCTGCAGCGCGCTCAGTTCGGTGATCAAGTCACCGTGCCGGCGAGCCGCCTCGGCCTGGCGCTCGAGCGGACGGAGCTGGCGGCGAACCTCGCGCAGCAGATCCTGGACGCGCAACAGGCTGGCTTCCGTCGCATCGAGCCGGCGTTCGGCGCGCTCCTTGCGCCGGCGGAACTTCAGTACGCCGGCAGCCTCTTCGATGATCGACCGGCGCTCCTCCGGTCGCGCGTTCAACACCGCATCGATCTGGCCCTGGCTGACGATCACATGCTGTTGCCGACCCACTCCGGCATCGCTGAGCAGTTCCTGGACATCGAGCAGTCGACAGGTGACCCCGTTGATCGAGTACTCGCTCTCGCCGGTTCGGAACAGGATTCGCGCCACCGTCACTTCGGTGAACTCGATCGGCAGCAGCCCCGCCGAGTTGTCGATGGTGAGAGAGACCTCCGCACGGCCGAGCGCCGGTCGCTTGGCCGTACCGGCGAAGATGACGTCGTCCATCTTCTGGCTGCGTACCGCGCTCGGAGCCTGAGCCCCGAGCACCCAGGCGATGGCGTCGACGACGTTGGACTTGCCGGAGCCGTTAGGACCGACGACCACCGTGACTCCAGGCTCGAGCTGGAGGGTGGTCGGGTCGGCGAACGACTTGAATCCTTTGAGGGTCAGCGACTTCAAGAACACGGCAGCCACGACCCTAGTCGGCGCACCTCTTCAGCCCAGCGAACCGCATGAAGCTGAGGAACTCAGCGCTGGCAGCGGGGGCAGAAGCAGGTGGAGCGGCCTCCCGAGACGATGCGCACGATCGTTGCCTGACCGCAGGTCAGGCAACGTTGCCCGGCGCGGTCGTAGACACGGTGATCGAGCTGAAAGCTGCCCCCGTCTCCCATCACGTCGACGTACTGGGTGTCGGACAGCGTGCTTCCGCCTGCCTCGATCGCTGATTCGAGGATCGAATGAATCGCCGCATGCAGGCGACGAACGTCGGCCGGTTTGAGGGAGTTGGCCAACCGATCCGGTCGCAGTCGCGCTCGGTGGAGGATCTCGTCACAGTAGATGTTGCCGATACCGGCAATGACGTGCTGATCAAGAAGGAGTGGTTTCAGCTGACGCGCTCGGCCACGAAGGATCGCGTTCAACTCGGCGACCGATAGTCCGTCGGCGATCGGGTCGACTCCCATCCTGGCGAGCTCGGGGACCTCGGTGGCCGTGCGCTCTGGGTCGAAGACGACCATCTCGCCGAACGTGCGCGGATCGATGAACCACAGCTCTTCCGGCGGGTCACCGGCCAAGTGCAGGACGACGTGGGTGTGGTTGGGCCGCGGCGCGCCCGCCTTGCTGACCAGCACACGTCCACTCATGCGCAAGTGGATCATCAGCGCGTCGCCAGTATCGAGCGAGCACACGATGTACTTCCCGCGCCGACCGATCGTCGTGATGGTCGCGCCGGTGAGGCCGTCGATCAGGGCTTGGCGAGACGTGCGTCGTACCGTTCGCTCGCGGCCGACCTCGACTCGTTCGATGCGGCGGCCGACGACGAAGCCGACCATTCCCCGCCGGACCGTCTCCACCTCGGGTAGTTCGGGCAATGCCTACTCCAGGGCAGAGAGGACGTCGTACGCTTCCGATGCCGCTTGCTGCTCGGCCAACTTCTTCGACTTTCCCTCGCCCGCCCCGAGCGCGTTTCCGGCAACGAGCACCGTCGCCTTGAACGTCTTCGAATGGTCGGGGCCCGACTCGGTCAACAGGTACACGGGCGCCGCGTCGTACAGGCGGGCAGTGAGCTCTTGCAACACAGTCTTGTGGTCGAGACGGTCGAGGCGACCGGCGGCGTCATCGAGCCGCTCGCTGAACAGCCGAGCCACCAAGGCCTTGGCCGGCTCGACGCCACCATCGAGATACACAGCCCCGAGCACGGCTTCGAACGCATCCGACAGGATCGACGGCTTCTGGCGACCCCCGGCCGCGTCTTCTCCCTTGCCGAGCAACAGCCACTCGCCGAGCCCGATCTCCTCGGCGACGTCGGCCAGCGCCGTGGCATTCACCACGCTCTTGCGCAGGTCGGTGAGCTTTCCTTCGGGAAGATCGCCGTGACGCCGATAGGCGATCTCGGCAACCACCCACCCGAGCACTGCGTCGCCGAGGAACTCGAGGCGTTCGTTCGACGGCTGACCGCCCACCTCGGCGCACCACGACCTGTGGGCCAACGCTCGGCGCAACAAGGTCTCGTCGGCGAACTCGTACCCGAGCCTTCGGCTCAACGTTACGAGACCTTCGGCGGCGATGTCGGTTGCGCTCACGCTTCCCGGACGCGGTCGTACACGTAGTCAACCGCGTCGCGGACCGTCTTGAGATCGATGAGATCCTCGTCTTCGATTCGGAAACCGACCGAGCGTTCGCTGAGGTCTTCCTCGAGCGCTTCGACCAACTCGATCAGTGCAAGCGAATCGGCGTCAAGGTCGTCGACGAACGATTGACCCTCGGTGATGGTCGATGGTTCGATCTCGAGAATGTCGGCGAGATTGGCTCGGACGATCTTGAACACTTCGTTTCGATCGAGCGGACCCTGTTCGACGTCGGACTCGGCAGGCACGGATAAACACTCCTCGGGTGTCGTCAGCAGCGCGGCAGCTTAGCCCGTGTACCACACGACAGTGTGGACAGGCCCCCTCTAGACGTGCAGCGCCACGGTGGCGCGAATCTCGTCGACGAGTCGATGTTCGACCATCTCGTGGGCAAGCTTGATGGCGTTGACGATGGCCTTGGCGTTCGACGAGCCGTGACTGATGATGCACACACCGTCGACTCCGAGCAGCATCGCGCCGCCGTACGTATCGGGGCTGACCTGCTCGTAGAGAGGGAGAAGTGCGGGCAACAACGCGTCGGCGTGAGGCTTGTAGTGCTCCTCTGCGGCGAACGCTCCGAGAAGCGCGGTGAGGATCACCCGCAACCCGCCTTCCAACGCCTTGAGCACGACGTTGCCCGTGAAGCCGTCGGTCACGATGACGTCGGCGGTCTTCTTCATCACATCGCGACCCTCGACGTTGCCGAGGAAGTCGATCCCAGGAGCTTTCGACAGCAACTCGTATGCCTCTTTGCGAAGGGTGTCGCCCTTGCCTGGCTCCTCGCCGATCGACAACAGACCGACCGAAGGGCTGTCGATCCCGAAACGGTGGCGAGCGTAGACCGAGCCCATCTGAGCGAACTGAACCAGCCACTCCGGCTGAACCTCGGCGTTGGCGCCCGCATCGAGCAGGATGTTCGGGCTGAAGCCAGGAACAGGGATCGGCGTGGCGATGGCCGGCCGGCTGACTCCTTTGATGCGACCCATCCGGAACAACGCCGAGGCCATGGTGGCGCCCGTGTTACCTGCCGAGACCATGGCCGACGCCTTGCCGTCGCGCACGGCCTCGGCGGCGCGCACCAGCGTTGAGTCCTTCTTGCGGCGCACGCCTTGCGCGGCGTCGTCGTCCATGGCGATGACTTCGGAGGCCTCGATCAGGTCGAGCGCTCCGCGGCCTTCGAGGCCGGCAGGGCCAACCAGGACAACAGGGATTCCGAGCGCGGCTGCGGCATGAGCCCCGGCAACGATCTCGCCAGGCGACCGATCACCGCCCATCGCGTCGACTGCGATCGGCAACATCGAGGAGATGAGAATCAGCCGACGTCGACGGCGACGCGGTCTTTGTACCAACCGCAAGCAGGGCACACCGTGTGGGGCAACTTGGCCGCGGCACAACGTGGGCAGACGCTGCGCGGCGGCGCCGACAGCTTCCACGCGGCAGCACGATGACTACGCGACTTCGACTTCGACTTCTTCTTCTTGGGAACGGCCACAGCAGTCTTTCCTTGACGAAACGAGCTACGAGAGGTTAGCGGGAGCCGCAGCTGTTGCGGCTATTGGTCAGGCAGATTTGCCTTGAGCTGGCTCAACGCGTCCCAACGGGGATCAGTGACCGCGACGAGGCAGTCGCACGTGGTGACATTGCGGTCGACCCCACAGTTCGGACACAGCCCAGCGCAGTCCTGCCGACAAACCGGCGCGATGGGGGCGTCGAGCAAGAGGTTCTCACGGATCATCGGCACCAGATCGACCTGATCGCCGGTGATCTCGAAGGCGTCGGGATCGGTGAGCGCCTGCTGGTACAGCTCGTGGACCTCGCTGACCACCTCGCCGGTGGCGGGAGCCAGGCACCGCCTGCACGAGTCCTCCCACGGCGCACGCACTTCGCCGTCGACGACGATGCCGTCGCTGAGGGACTCCAACCGCAGCGACACCGCGACGGTCGCCTCGCTGTCGAATCGGCGGTCGGAGATGCCCAGGTCTGCGACGGTCGGTTGCAGGACGAGGCGTCGCTCCGAGCCCGGCCGGCGCAGCAG
>DATAJN010000368.1:0-1644 GCA_036262105.1 Ilumatobacteraceae bacterium | reverse complement strand
GATCATCGACTACGCCGGCGGATCGGGCGGGCGAGGCGGCAGGTCTAGACGAACTGGGGGGAGGAGCGGGCCGCGGCGGTGCAATTCGACCGACCGTACGAAGCGCTTTGGAGCCGGCTGCTGTTGCTTTTCCGGTCGCCCGGCGTACGACATCTACGCTCAGCCGCGTCGGATCGGTGCCGGCGCTCACGGCCTCGAGCAGCCGCCGGATCTCGCGCTCGGCATCACGGGCCCGCTTCCGGCCGGTCAACGCCACACCCACGCCGGCAGCTATCGCAGCAGGCGTCGCCAGGATCACGACGGGCGTGGCGACGACCGCGGCCACGACAACCGCCGTCATCCCGCCAACGGCAACGGCGGTGCCACCGCCGCCGGCCAGTCGTCGGCCGGTCGTTCGGTCGACCGTGATCCGGATCACCGATGACCCGTTTCCGGTATCCCGAGCCGCCGCATCCACTCGTTCGCAGGCACCGAGCTTGCCCTCGCCGGTCGCGTTTCGAATGGTCCGCACGGTCGCGCCGACAATGCCAGAGCGTTTGCTCCACTCGCCATGTCCTGATCGCAACACGTCACGGCGAAGGTGATGGCCATCGACCAACCACGAGTCGACCCTCGCCAACGCGTCGTCCGCCGGCACGTCGACCTCGCCGTCGGCGTACACCTGCGACGAGCCCACTATCCGGTCGCCGCGGCGGGGCACGGGTAACGGTCCGAGCCGTTCGACCGCGATGGAACGGCGCACGGCATCAACGGACAGCCCGACCTCTTCTGCAGCGGCGATCAGCGAGGCTTCGGTGATCATGCCCACCTCGCCTTGCACATCGCCAACGCGCTCGAGATCGCCGGCACGCCGCAGGATCCGCGCCACTGCGTTCGCCTCGATCGGTGTTTGATCCGTCATCGATCCAGGAGTTTATGGGAAGCCCATCGGCTGTGGATTCGCATACAGCAAGGCGTCGCTCTCCGTCGGACAAGCCGCTCACATCGGCGCATCAGGCGTCACGTTCAATCGGTGATGCCGAAGACGGCCCGAAATCGATCGAGGTTCTCGACCGACGGCCGCAGCGGGTCGTAGTCGGGTTCGGGAAGGGGCTGCACGACGTCCCAATGCTCGGCCATCATCCCGTCGGTGTTGAACCTCAGGAAGTCGGCGATCACCACCGCCGGCAGCAACTTGTGGAGGATCACGAAGTCGCCACTGGCGAACAACTGGATCGGTCGCCAGTCGCGCCGACCAGGCCGCTTCCAGGCGACCTCGTGGAGGTAGTGGCGCAGCCCTTCGCGCCCTTGGCCGATCCCCGGCGTGTGTTGGATGTAGTCCTCGGCGATGTAGCGGTCGACGAGTGACAGGTCGTCGCCGTGCATGCAGTCACCCATGAAGTGCAGGACGACTTGCTCGTTGTCGCTGAGGTCGTTGCGCTGGCGTGGATCCCATGGATTGTCGAACATGAGCGGAGAGTTTCCCAGAGCTACGGTGACGGCACCGATCCGGAAAGGGGAGACGTGAGGGCAGCGGTTGCAACTGGGATCAACGAGACCGAGCCGCTGTCGATGCTCGAACTGCGCGACGACTGGCCCGAGCCCGTGGCCCCCTATGGTCACACGATCGTGCGAGTCGCAGCAACGTCGATCAACATGCACGAT
>DATAJN010000367.1:0-4609 GCA_036262105.1 Ilumatobacteraceae bacterium | reverse complement strand
GCTTGTCGAGCGCCGATTCGACGGCCGACGCGAGGTGGGCGACGGCCAGCGCGTCGCGACCGGCAACACGCCGATCGTCGCTGCGGTCGTCGCTGAACTCGAGTTGTCCCGCCGCAGCTGCATCGGTGGCGGGCAGTTGATATGGCGTGTATCGGCGCAAGAGATCGGCCAGCGCATATCGCACATCAGCCGGATCGATCAGGTAGGCGGCTATGGCCACATCGAGCTGCAGACCGGCGATCGACGCTCCGTGTTCGAGCGCCCAACGCATGAGGGCCTTCACGTTGTGGCCGCGAAGCCCGCGATGGGCAGCGATGGCGGCAAGCACTGCTGGGTCGGCTACGACATCCGCCGGAATCCAAACGACGTCGCACGCCTCCACATTCGTGACTGCAGACAGACCGATCAGGTCGCTGCGGCCGGGCTCTCCCGACCACGACACGGCCACGTCGAGGTGATCCAGCGCCGTGATGGTCGCGACCGCGGCAGCAACGTCGGTGAGATCGACGATCTCGGCTTCCAACACCTGCGCCTCGGTGGGAGCGTGTTGTGTCGCAGGCGTACCGATCGACTCGAACACGCGGTCTGTCAACGCCCGGAACTCGAGAAAGTCGAACAACCGACGCGCTTCGGCCACGTCGGGTTCAACGGTCAACGAGGCGAAATCGATCTCGATGGGCGCGTTGCGGAGCAGCACCATCAGCGCTGCGTTGCTACGGACTCGCTCTTCGTGCTCCGCCAGCGATGCGCGCAACTTGGGTGTTTGGGCATCCACGTTGGCAAAGATCCCGTCGAGGCCGCCGTAGGCGTTGATGAGCTTCGCCGCGGTCTTCTCTCCGACCCCTGGCACGCCGTCGAGGTTGTCGCTCGGATCACCGCGCAGCGCCGCATACTCTGGGTACTGAGCAGGAGTAACACCGGTCTTCTCTTTGATGCCGGCCTCGTCGTAGAGCGCGTAGTCGCTGACACCACGACGGTTGTAGAGCACCCTCACACACGGGTCGTCGACCAACTGATAGGTGTCGCGGTCACCGGTGACGATGATCACCTCGTGACCCTCGGCCTTGGCCTTCTCGGCGACGGTTGCCAAGATGTCGTCCGCCTCCCAGCCAGCGAGGTCGACGACGTGAACTCGCAGAGCCGCGAGCACTTCGCGCACGAGTCCCATCTGTTGGCGGAGGATGTCGGGCGCCGCTTCTCGTTGCGCTTTGTACAGGGGGTTGGCGTCGTGGCGGAACGTGGGTTCCGGCCGGTCGAAAGCCACCATCACACCATCGGGATGCTGTTCTTTCATCAGATAGGCGAACATCGAGGTGAACCCGAAAACCGCGTTGGTGACCTGACCCGAAGCCGTGGCCATGTCGGTCGGAAGGGCGTAGAACGCGCGATAGGTCAGCGAGTTGCCATCGAGCAGGAGCAGCTTCACGGGCGCAGCGTGCCGGCCAGAACCCGCTCGGCAACCTCACGCATCCGGGAACGCTCGCTCATGGCGGTCCTCTGGATGAAGGTGAACGCCTCGCTCTCCCTCATTCCACATTCGTCGATCAGCACACCCTTGGCACGGTCGATGATCTTGCGCGATTCCAACTGCTCGCCGAGGGCGTTGACTTCGCCGGAGAGGTGCTGCATCTCGCGAAACCGACCGATGGCCACTTCGATGGCGGGTATCAGATCACTCTTCTGATACGGCTTCACCAGGTAGGCCAGCGCCCCGGCGTCGCGCGCCTCCTCGATCACTTCGCGCTGGCTGAAGGCCGTCAACATCAACACACCGCAGATCCGCTCGGCGGTGATCGTCCGTGCCGCCTCGAGGCCATCCATGCCCGGCATCTTGATGTCGAGGATCGCCAGATCCGGTCGCAGCTCACGCACCAGCGCGACCGCCGCGTCGCCACGACCCGTTTCGCCAACTACCGCGTAACCCTCTTCCTCCAGGGTCTCACGCAAGTCGAGGCGGATGATCGCTTCATCCTCGGCGATCACTACACGAATCGTCACTGGTGGCAGTCCTTTCGAACAGGAATCAATCAGAGTAGGCGAAGTTCATCGAGCAACTTGTCCTGTTGTGCCTCCAGGGCACCTATCTCGGCGACGACGTGCCGCTTGTGGTCGGCCATCGCCTCTGAGTGCCCGATCGCCTCGCTGTGCTCCACCGCCGCGAACGGGCTCTCGGCAACCAATGCCCGGACGCTCTTGTCTTCAGTGTCGTCGACCAGATGCGCGAGCTGCTCATCGATCACGGCAAGTTCGTCGCGGAGGCGACGCAACCGGGTGCTCGTCTTGCGCAGCTTGCGCTCCACCGATCGGGAACTCATCGCTGCAATTGTACGGTCGGAACTGTTCTGGGTGCTCAGACGTCCAAAGGTTCGAGGGGGTTCGGTGACAAGCAGTCGCAGTCTCGTGAGAATCGCAACGGCAGGCGTCGCGGCGTTGCTCTCTGTTGGATGTGGAAGCACACCATCGCACGATGGCGATTCCACATCGTTGCCGGTAGAAACGCCGGCACCGCCTGTTGACACCATCGATCCGACCCTGGCGCTGCACGCCGATCTGACCAACGGCTGTCCCGCATCGCTTCCGATCCGGACCACCTCCGGTGCCTGGGACACCTTCATCGAGAATTCTGACCAGGCGGGCCTCGCCGACGAGCTCGTGCCCGGCGTCCCGACGGCTGTGCTGGTCTGTCGCTACACCGCCACCTTCACGCCGACCGAGGAGGGCTCGTACGTGAGGGGTGCTGAGCTGTTCAATCAAAACAGGTTCGGCGCCGACAAAGCGCAGCAACTCGCCGATCTGGCCAACGGCGCCCCGTCCCCACCGGTCGTCCATGCCGGTTGCGGGGTGTTCGTCAACGCCGCAGACCGCTTCACCGCGATCGTGTTCGCGGAGACAGGTCGCAGCGACATCAACCTCTGGTACGACGACACCGGCGACAACCTCGGCGGGCGCAACAGCTGCAACGAATTGTCGAACGGGCGACGACAGGCCACCGACGACCTCCTCGGCTTCCTGGAGACACTCGACGCGATCTCGCCGCGATCCCCTGTTGTCTGCCGCACGGTCGATCCTTCTTCGCCGACGTCGACGTACGACGACGGAAGTCCGAGGTGCTGGCCATGATCGATTGATTAACGTCGACCCATGATCATCGTTCGCTCCGAAGACATCGCCAACACCGCCCGTCATGTCTCCGGGCCAGGCTGGGACAGCAAACGGATGATCGTCAGAGACGACGGCATGGGCTACTCCGTACACGAGACGAAGATCCTCGAAGGTGCAGAGAGCCACCTCCAGTACAAGAACCACCTGGAGACCAACTACTGCGTTGCGGGTGAGGGCGAGGTGGTGGATGTAGCAACTGGAACGACTTTCGAGATCCGGCCTGGCACGATCTACGCACTCGACCAGCACGACGAGCACATCCTGCGAGCGACCAAGGGTGACCTCCATCTCGTCTGCGTGTTCAACCCGCCCGTCGCGGGCACCGAAACCCACAACGCCGACGGCGGCTACGAGCTCACGGCCGAGTAGCTCGGCGTGGAGTGTTTCGAGCCACCCCGGGTAACCGGCAAACACTCCACATCTTGGGTGTGGAGTGTTTCGAGCCAGCCCGGCGAAGCGGCAAACACTCCACACGATTGCCTTGCCCACGTCGCGGGCTACATGCGCTGCTGACCGTCAGGCGCGACCGCCACTCTTCGCGTTCCCGCACCACTAGGTGCGCACCCCCCCTTTACATTTCTTCTCAAGTTCACGACGTCGGTGACCGACGAATCAATCCGGAATTACTCCAACCAAGATTCCTCGAAGGGACGTGATCAGGATGTTCAACGTGTGGCGCTCACGATGGGCGGCGGTTGGTGCCGCTGTCGCCGTCACTTTCGGTGGCGGCGGGCTACTGGCTGCATCTGCGCAAGGCAACTCTGCTGACCTGTCAGCACTCGTGCCGGTCGTGCCGGTTCGCGTGCTCGACACTCGCGTCGAGACGAGCCCAATTCGTACCGTCGGTCCAGGAGGAGTGGTCACGTTGTCGATCGTCGACAGCGTGCCCGCCGATGCCACTGGCGCGTCGATCAACCTCACCGTGGTGAACGGGACGGTGGGCTCCTATCTGACCCTCTTCCCGACCGGCACCGAACGGCCGCTGGCCAGCGCGATCAACTGGGCCGACAGCTTGGCCCATGCCAACTCGACCATGATCAAGCTCGGAACGAACAAGTCGTTCGACATCTTCAACCTGGCCGGAACTGTCGATGTCGTCATCGACCTTGTCGGCTACTACGTGCCGACGGTCGGCAACACCGTGCAGGGCCAGGGTCTTCAAGGGCCCGCCGGTGCCACCGGCGCAACCGGTCCGAAGGGTGACAAGGGCGACACCGGCGACACCGGACTTGCCGGCCCGACAGGAGCCGCAGGCCCCGCAGGACCGAAGGGTGACAAGGGCGACACTGGCGACACCGGACTTGCCGGCCCGGCAGGAGCCGCGGGTGCCACCGGACCACAAGGCGCCAAAGGCGACACTGGTGCAATCGGCGCAACCGGACCGAAGGGTGACAAGGGTGACACCGGCAACACCGGCGCAACCGGACCCGCTGGACCCGCTGGATCC
>DATAJN010000366.1:0-1521 GCA_036262105.1 Ilumatobacteraceae bacterium | reverse complement strand
TTCCTTTGGTGCCAACGTGCAGAGGGTCGAGGGTGAGCGCCGACTTTTGGGCCTCGCGGTAGTCCCCGAGTGCCGCCGGGGCCGTGGTGTAGTGCCCATGGCAATCGATGATCATGACTGTCTACAATAATGGCGACAACTCTTGGAGAGGTGTCTTGATGGCTGACGCGGGTGTGCGGTGCATGTTGATGCGAGGCGGCACCTCGAAGGGTGCCTACTTCGTGAAGTCCGACCTACCGGCCGAAACCGCATCGCGTGACGAACTTCTACTGGCGGTGATGGGCACTCCGGATCCGCGCCAGATCGATGGCATCGGTGGCGCCCACCCGCTCACGTCGAAGGTCGCGGTCGTCTCCGCATCAACCGACGCGTCCGAGCCCGACGGCGCCGATGTCGACTACCTCTTTCTTCAAGTCGGTGTTGAACGTGCGTTCGTGACTGACCAGCAGAACTGCGGAAACCTCCTCGCCGGCGTCGGCCCGTTCGCCGTCGAACGTGGATTGGTCAGGGTCACGGGCGAATGTGCCGAGGTGCGTATCCGAATGCTGAACACGGGAGGAGTCGCAACCGCGCGGTTCCCGCTGACCAATGGGCGGCCCGAGTACTCGGGCAGCACGTCTATCGCCGGCGTGCCAGGAACCTCGGCCGCTGTCGAGCTCGACTTTTCTGGCACTGCCGGGTCCACGTGTGGAGCGCTCTTCCCGAGCGGGAACCGGGTGGACCTTGTGCAGGGGGTTCAGGTGACCTGCATCGACAACGGGATGCCCGTCGTCGTACTCCGCGCTGCCGACGTCGGCGTGCGCGGCGACGAGACGTGCGACCAACTCGAGGCGGACACGCAGCTTCGTTCCGCAGTCGAACGCATCCGCTTGGAGGCGGGCCGCCTGATGGGCCTGGGCGATGTCAGCGCCGCCACGGTTCCGAAGATGACTCTCGTCAGCCCTCCGACGCAAGGGGGCACGCTGTGTACGCGCACGTTCATTCCCCATCGTTGTCACGACGCGATCGGCGTGCTCGGAGCGGTCAGTGTGGCAACCGCGGCGCTGGTTCCGGGCACACCGGCGGCCGAGGTCTCCTCGAAGTTGGGCCATCCTGGCCGCGTGACCGTGGAGCACCCAACCGGCACGCTGGATGCCACCGTCGAGGTGCGGATCGATGCGAAGGGCGCTGTCTACGTCTCTCGTTCGGGAATCTTGCGCACCGCTCGAATGCTCATGGACGGCACCGTCTACCCGAGGAAGTGAACCGTGTCAGCCGAGGCGTCGACGTCGCCCGCGTAGACGTTGTCATTCTCGTCGAGATCGCTGGGGCTGACCGCACGCCGTTTACTGAAGGCGGCGACGACATCCGATCTCATCACCGAATTCGCGAACCGCCCGACCGTCAGCCGTTGATGAACGCGGCCGTGAGCCAGGTCTTGTTGGTGTAGTGCCAGTGGACGCTGTCGCCGGGTTGGTTGAGGTAGGCGTCGGTGTTGACGTACCAGCGGCCGCTGAACCACAGGCCGACGCAGCCCCACAC
>DATAJN010000365.1:0-3008 GCA_036262105.1 Ilumatobacteraceae bacterium | reverse complement strand
TCAGACGTTCCGAGCAGGCCGGACGCCTGCAGCGAGTCGCTCGGTGATTTCAACGAGCGATGTCTACAAACCGGGCAACTCGACCGGCTTACAAACGCCGCATGACGTCCCACAACACGGTCGCTAACCCGGCGATATGAGACCCTACGAGCCAAGCCAGCGTGTCCGCGCGTTCCGCGACAGCACCGACGCGGATCTCGACGCGATCACCGGTCGCGTTGTGGAGCGACGGCGCTACGTCACTCCTGCATCAGGCCGCGCAGCGCTGCTAGATCAGCGGCGACCGCGTCGGCGTCTGCTGAGAACTCGGCATCGTCGACACCGGCACGCCGCCGGACGGTGAAGACCACATCGCACCCATCGCCTCTCGATAGAGGTTCTGTGCGGCCGACTTCGAGATGCCGCAGAGCGACATGATCTCCAGCCACGACTTCCCTCCGTCGCGCTCCTTGACGACGAGCGCCGGAGTTACCTTGAGCGCGGTGCGGTCGAAGTTCGAGGTCGGTGTGTCGGAATCGTCGGCACTGGGTACAGGTGACGCGTGACGTCCACTATTGCGCCCGCTGGCCAGAGTTCGAGCGCCCTCTCGAGATCGGATGAACGGTGATGCGAAGGTTCTCCGTACGACCCACGTTGACGCTGCGCGGCCGGACCTTCAACGGCCTGCGCGGATGGTCGGGAAAGCCGACGCACCCACCGCTGACGGACTTCCCCATCGCCGCCTACATCTTCGGGGCCACACTGGACGTCATCGCCTCGGTCGGTCGACACAACGCTTGGAGCCGCGACTTCTTCCGCGCCGGCACGTTCCTGTTTGTCGGCGGCGCAGCAGTGTCCATGCTTGCGGCAGCGACCGGATTCTGGGATTGGCTGCGCTCGACCACGAAGGGCACCCAGGCCCGGCGGACTGCGAACACCCACGCGTGGACGATGATTCTCGTGACCGCTCTTGCCCTGGTCGACATCGGGTTGCGGTTGAGCGTCTACCACACCCGCACCCATCCGACCGTGGCGATCCTGGTCATCTCCATCGTGGTCGCCTCCCTGGTCGCCATCGGGGCGACGTTCGGCGGCAGCCTGGTATTCGAGCACGGGTTCAACGTCGAGACTGCCGGCGACAGCCCCGTGTGGCACGTGTCCGAGTCCGATGTGATGCCCGGCGACCCGGTTCCAGTGGCCGATGAGATGTCTCCCGCTGACCGACTGGCCGACTCTGAAGTCGCCGTCACCAGCCGTACACCGGACCCACTCGACACATCACGATGACGCGACGGGACAGCGCGTCGCCCACGCAGATCTGCCGCGATCCGCGCCACCACTGAGATACGCGAATCGAGCAGATCGCGCGAGCCGATTCAACGAACGACCTGGGCGTGACAGCCATGGGGCGGGCTTCGCGACGGCAAACCCGTTGGGTAGACGCCGACGAAATCATCGGCGAGCAGTCGGGCGTCAGCCTCAGCATCGCCGTCGACGAGTGCCTGCCATATCTCGGTGTCGGGCCTGATGAGTTCTCCGACGTCCATGGAGAAGACGGTATTCGCTGCGATCGCACGGCACGATCAAGCACCCCGGGCAACAACGAGTCAGCCGGCAAACACCGATCGACACACACCCGCCACGGCGACCTCTGGCTGCAATCAGCGCTCGTCGAAGCCGCACGATGTCGCTGGCGGTTCAGTCCGCAATCGACGCAACCCAAGCCGCTGCACAACGAATCGCCAGCCATCGACACCTAGGCGAGGTTCTGTGTGCGCGGGCATCAGTCTTGCTGTGAGTCGGATCTGGCCTTGTGTTCAGGCGGTCAGCGCACCTGCTCCGGCCATCGACGCCGCGGAGAACGATCACGTATCCGGCAGAGGTATGGGACGCCCCGGCGACTTGTGGACTGAACGATATGGGACTGGTGTATGGGCCGAAGTGTGCGGGGGTTTCTCTGGGGCGAGCAATGAGCCATGGCATGCCGGCAAGGCCGTGACCGCCGTGGCTCGCTGGGGTGTTGCGGTTCAGGCGTCGCCTGCCTTGCCTGCGGGCTTCGCACGAGGCGTTCCCGGGCGTCCGAGAGGGGCGTATAGCTGGTTCTCGAGGAAGAACAACGGGTCGAGCCAGTGGTAGCAGACGGTGGCGTTGTCCGTGACGCAACGTGCATCGATGCTGGCGGCGACGATGGTGCCAAAGATGAACACCTCGCCATCCTCGAAGGTCGCCGCGTGGGTATGTCGGCACTCGAGGTGGGCGACGCAATCGGCAACGACGGGTACGTCCACGACGGTGGCGGGGCGGAACGTGAGCCCGGAACGTGCGACTCGCTCGGCGCCGTGGGTGGCGTAGGTGTCCCACACGGTGGACGCCAGCCGCGTGTCGGGGATGTTGATGACGAACTCGCCATTGGCGACGATGTTGCGGCTCGTCTGGTGCGACTCGTTGCAGCCGAACCCGATGATCGGCCCGTTGAACGCGGCCATCGAAACCCAGCTCTTGGCGGCGACGTCGAGGGTCTGATCAGTGTCGAAAGTGGTGACCAGCACGATCTGACCCGGCAGCGGGGATGGGTGCCAGTCGTGCTTGTCCAACGGCAGGGGCACGAACGTCCGCTCGTCTGTGGCCTTGTCGCCGCGATCGGCGAGGTAGTCGTTGCCGCGGTGAGCCCACAACCAGCGACGTACCTCGACCGTTTCGTAGCCGTCGACGACGAACGCGTCTCGCTCGGCATAGCCCTGCGCGTCGGCCAGCGAGTCGAATCGGGCGAGGATCAGCCCGCCCGTGCCGTCCTCCAGGGGACCGGCGGCGATGAGACGACCCTGTTCATCCAGGTTCGTCAAACCTTGGACGTGACGACTGATGGTGTCGTCGCTGAACGGCCGATCGTGACGCCGGCGGAAGCGGATCTCGAACTCCATCTCCCCTTCCTACCGGAGCGAGACCGCCACCCCGCCAGTAGAGCGGCTCCACCGGTTGACCTGCTCCACCTGCGGCCGCTATGTGACACGATCTAGCAGGTGACCAGC
>DATAJN010000364.1:0-3801 GCA_036262105.1 Ilumatobacteraceae bacterium | reverse complement strand
GAGCACTTGATCGAGGTGATCGGCGGCGACGCGCATGAGCGCCTCGTTCTTGGTGATCTTCCAACGCAACTTGCCCTTGCCGGTTCCGCTGGCCATGTCGACGGCCATCTTCAACGCCGCCGCCCCGGTTCGTTTGCCGACACGCGTCTGCAGCATCCACAACTTGCCCTGCTCGATGGTGAACTCGGTGTCGCACATGTCGGTGTAGTGGCGCTCGAGCCGATCGAAGATCTCCAACAACTCGGCGTGGCACTTCGGGAAGTGCCCCTTCATGTGGTCGAGGTCTTCGGTGTTGCGGATGCCGGCGACCACATCTTCGCCTTGGGCGTTGATGAGGAAGTCGCCATAGGGCTTGTTCTCCCCCGTCGCAGCGTTTCGGGTGAACCCGACGCCGGTCGCACTGTTCTCGTCGCGGTTGCCGAAGACCATCGTCTGCACGTTCACGGCGGTGCCGAGGTCGTGGCTGATGCGCTCACGCACTCGATAGGCAATGGCGCGTGCACCGTTCCAGCTGGCGAAGACCGCCTCGACCGCCCCGCGCAGTTGCTTGGCGGGATCTTGCGGGAAGGGCTTGCCGGTATCGGCCTTCACGACCTGCTTGTAGTGTTCGCTCAGTTGCTGGAGCGCCTTGGCAGACAACTCAGCATCGGTCTTCACCTTCGCTGCGGCCTTGGCCTCTTCCAGCGGCTTGTCGAAGTGCTCACCGTCGATTCCCAGCACGATGCGCCCGTACATCGCGATGAACCGGCGATAGCTGTCGTAGGCGAAGCGTTGGTTGCCGGTGACGGCGGCGAGGCCTTTCACGCTGCGATCGTTGAGACCGAGGTTGAGCACTGTGTCCATCATCCCCGGCATCGAGAACTTGGCTCCGGAACGCACGCTGACCAGCAACGGGTCGGCGGCGTTGCCGAGGGTGCGGCCCATCGCCTTTTCGAGCCGCTTGACGTGGGCGGTGATCTCGTCGGTGAGCCCTGCAGGCCAGCCACCCTTCATGTATGCCCTGCATGCATCGGTCGAGATCGTGAACCCGGGGGGTACGGGGAGCTTCAAGACGCTCGTCATCTCGGCCAGGTTGGCGCCCTTGCCGCCAAGGAGATCTTTGTACTCCATCGGCGAACGGCGGTGTTTGTGATCGAACGAGTAGACGTATGGCACGAGAGACGAGTGTACGAGATCTTGTCGGTGCGAGGGACTTTCCGGGTGCGTAGGCTCTATCAATGAGTTCACAACCGGCGTTCCGGCTGTTCGGGTTCCCCGTGCACGTCCGCTCCGGTTTCTTCCTGTTCATGATCATTGTGGTCGTCGTCAATGGCGCGCCGCTCGGGGTTTGGCTGGCAGGCTTCATCGCCGTCCTCACGCTGCTCCACGAGCTCGGCCATGCGGTCGCGGCTCGGGCCACGGGTGCGCGTGCCGAGATCTCGCTGGACTTCCTGGCCGGCTACGCATCGTTCGTGCCCACCCGACCGCTCAAGCGATGGGAGCGAGCAGGCATCAGCTTTGCCGGGCCGGGGATTCAGATCGCGGTCAGCGTGGTTGCCCTGCTGGCCATGGGGGTCCACCCGTTGCATCCGGGCGCCGGAGCTTCCGATGCCGCTCGTGCGCTGTGGTGGGCCGGTCCGGTCATCGGCCTGTTCAACCTGTTGCCGATCCTCCCGTTCGACGGAGGCAACATCGTTCTCGCCGGGCTCGAAGTGCTGTTTCCCAAGAAGTCGCGAATCGTCATGCTCTACGCCAGCCTGGCCATCACCATCGGCGGTGGTCTGTGGCTGCTCAGCCAGCCGCGTTGGGGCACCGTCGCCATCTATGCCGTGATCTTCCCACTCATGGCACAGATTCAGATGTTGCGAGCTCTACGTGAGCCGGAGCATGGGATGGAAGCTGCCGTAGTCGGTGAAGCCGCGGCATGGCGTGAGAGCGATCTGTCGCGCATGATTCCTCACCAAGTGCCGTCGCCGTGGTTCCGTGCCTACCAGTACCTTCACCACGGTGACCCCGATTCGGCGCGGGCCACGCTGCTTGCCGACTTTGCCGATCCCAGCCCACGTATGTGGTTGCCACCGGATGCCGCCGACGAACGCACGCTCGAGGCACTGGTCGCGCTGCTCCCCCGGCCACTCCCGATCGGCAATCCATACTCCGAAAATGCCCTTGCCGACATCCTGCTGCGCCTCGGTGAATACGACACCGCAGCTCACTACGCCGCCGATTCGTATCGACGATTGGCGTCGCCCATCTCCGCATTCGCAGTCGCTCGCAGCGCCGCTGCGCTCCACGATCGCAACACGGCCATCGGCTGGTTGCGGGCCGCCGAAACGCTTGCCAATCCGGCGTGGATCAGCCAAGCACTGCGCAGGGCGCCGGAGCTCGTCCAGTTCGCCGATGGATCCGCTGCTGCCGGAGACGTCGGCTCGCGCTAGGCCTCGCCCACCTGCGTAGCCAGCTTCTTCGGAGCGATCAAGCAGTAGGAGGTGTGGATCAACTCCTCGATCTCTGCCCAGTCAGGTGGAGTCGTTGTCAGGTCCATGACCACCCAACCGCCGCGAGCGAGATACGGCGCTGGGCGGAACCGGGAATCAGCCAGCAACGCCGGCAACTCCTCGCGGTCGGCCTTCACCGTCACGCTGCCACCCTGACCAGGGAATGCGAAGATCTTCTTGCGCACACGGAAGTTGATGTCCGTGCCCCACGTGATCTCCTCGGTCGCCTCCGGCAACGCCAGTGCGATGCTGCGCATCCGCTCGAGGTTCTTGGCCAGCGTCTTCGCAGCGACCATCAGTCTCGCTCCGGGCCGTCGATCCCGCGTTTGATGTAGGCGAGCACCTGCGCGGTTCCGACCGAGGTGATCCGGCCGATCTCGACGCCATCACGAAGAACCGCTACACCCGGCGCGTCGTCCGGCCGCCGCGGCAACACTGCGAGGTGGTGCGGCGCTGCTGAGCCACGGCTGTCCATGCGTTCGACCAGTTCCTGCCCTGGGTAGCAACCCTTCGTGTAGCTCACGGCAACGTCGGCAAGACCGGTCTCGGCGGGGATCGTCTCGCCGGGCACGATCTCGGCACCCATCTTCGGCCAGCCCGCAGCGATGCGATCGTCTTCGCTGCCGGTGATCGAGCCTCCTTCGTCGTCGACCGCGGCAACGGTGGCCTTCACCCGGATCTTGAACCGGTTCAGGCGGGCTTCGAGGATCGGACCGCAGCCGCGATCGGTGTCGAGCCGAAAGGTTTCCTCACCGACCATCGTCACGCGGGCGAGCACGTCGACCCGACCGGTCGGTTGCAGCAGGAACGTCCACCGCGACTCGCCTTCAGACATGCCGCGCAGGTCTTGCGAAGCCTGCGAGTGCAGGTACGTTGCCGCGTCGGGACCGTCGACCATCACGACATCGCGTTGATCGCCGAGCCAGCTCGTGTCCATGAACCCAGTGTCGCACGGTCGTCACTCGATGCCACACTGGAGGCATGGCAGATCTCGATCGCGTGGCCACTCGCATCTCCGACGGCCTTCGCACCATCCTCTCCAGAGTCGGCACGTTGGCCCTCGGTATGTTTGTGATCGCGGCACTGGTCGGCACCGCAACCTTTGCCACAGGCCTCTGGATCTTCGATGGCAGCCGCCCCGCGTGGGTGGTGATCGGTGGCGCCCTCTGCTTCGCCCCCGCAATTGCGGCCTTGATCGCCTGGTTCTATGTGCGCACGACGTTGAGGGTTGCACCCGCGCTGGTGGGCAACGTTCGCACCCTGCTCGACGAGTCGCATGGAGCAGCCGACGTGCTGATCAACTACGACACCGGCGAACGGCTCG
>DATAJN010000363.1:0-6742 GCA_036262105.1 Ilumatobacteraceae bacterium | reverse complement strand
GTGAGGGGTTGATCTGCGATCTGCGCGTCGCTCTGTTCGGCAAGGTCCAGCGCATGCCCATTGCCTTCTTCACCCGCACCCAGACCGGTGCGCTCAGCAGCCGCTTGAACAACGACGTCGTCGGCGCCCAGACCGCAGGCACCAGCACACTCGGCAGCGTCGTCAGCAACGTGGTCGTGTTGATCACCACGCTGTCGGCGATGGTCTTCCTGGAGTGGCGCCTCACACTGCTCGCGCTCGTGGTGCTGCCCCTTTTCATCATCCCCGCCAAGCGGGTCGGTAAACGGTTCCAAGCACTGGCACGACAGCAGATGAACACCAACGCCGAGATGAACTCGCAGATGGCCGAGCGGTTCAACGTCGCCGGCGCCCAACTGGTGAAGCTGTTCGGTCGATCCGACGACGAGACCGCGCTCTTCTCGAAGAGGGCCGCAAGGGTACGCGACATCGGCATCAAGTCGGCGATGTACGGACGGGTGTTCTTCGTCGCCCTCGGGCTGGTCGGTGCCCTGGGCGCCGCGGCGATCTATGGCATCGGCGCCAATCTCGTGGTCAGCGGCAACATCAAGCCGGGAACGCTGGTGGCCTTGGCCGCGCTCGTCACTCGGGTGTACCAGCCGCTCACCGGGCTGACCAATGCTCGGGTCGACCTGATGACGGCAATGGTCAGCTTCGAGCGAGTGTTCGAGGTGCTCGACGCGCCGGAGAGCATTTCCGATCGACCAGGCGCGATCGACCTCGTCGATCCGCAGGGACTGGTGGAGTTCAGCGATGTCACGTTCCGCTATCCGACGGCGGCCGAAGTGACCGTGAAGTCGCTCGAGGCGCCCAGCGCGCTGGTCGGCCACGACCCTGACCGCGACGTGCTGAGCGGATTGAGGCTGAAGCTGCACCCCGGCGAGACGGTCGCCCTTGTCGGCGCCTCGGGTTCCGGCAAGACGACGCTGGCCGGGCTGATCCCGAGGCTCTACGACGTCACCGGCGGCAGCGTGAACGTCGACGGCCACGACGTGCGCGATCTCACTCAACAAACGCTTCGCGCCGCGATCGGGGTGGTCAGTCAGGACCCGCACTTGTTCCACGAGTCGATCGGCGACAACCTCCGCTACGCCAAGCCCGACGCCACCGATGCCGAGCTCGACGCGGCGTGCCGCGGCGCACGGATCTACGACACGGTGGCCGCACTCCCCGACGGCTACGACACGATGGTCGGCGAGCGCGGTTACCGATTGAGCGGAGGCGAGAAGCAGCGTCTGGCCATCGCCCGCCTGCTCCTCAAGAACCCTGTGGTGATGATCCTCGACGAAGCAACCAGTCACCTCGACAACGAGAACGAAGCCCACGTTCAGGCCGCGTTCGACGAGGCGCTGCGCGGGCGCACGGCCCTGGTGATCGCCCACCGGCTGTCGACCATCCGTGATGCCGATCGCATCGTGGTCCTCGACGATGGGCGAATCGTCGAGGAAGGCACCCACGAGAGCCTGATGGCGCTCGACGGGCTCTACGCGGCCCAGGTCCGCGCCGGGGAAAACACGCTGCTACCTGGGTGATCCTGCCCATCCGCGAACCTTGTGACACCCCCTCGTCATGATGGTGCCCATGGAGATCGCACTCGTCATCAGCCTCGTGGCCACCGTCGCCGCACTCACGTGGCTGATCGCTCGTCGCAACGTCGCGAGCACCGCTTCTGCAGCACCCACTGTGTCGGCCGGCGTCATCAGCCAAGCGGCCATGCTCGCCGTCGAGCAGGCGATCACGATGAGCCGCGAACAGCTCGGCGCCCACACGCAGGCCAGCGACGCAGCGCTCGCTGGTCGCCAGCAGCTCATCGACCAGCGTCTCGGCGAGGTGCAAACCGGTGTGCGCACCGACATCGACCGGTTGTCGCAACTCGTGCAGCAGCTCGGACAGGCCACGTCCGAGCGGTTCGGCCAGGTCGATCGATCATTGCAGGTGCACTCCGAGATCACCCAGATGCTGTCCTCCACCACCAACAGCCTGCGCGAGGCGCTGGCCAGCTCCAATGCCCGTGGGCAGTGGGGCGAGCGCATGGCAGAAGACGTGCTTCGCCTGGCCGGGTTCCACGAGGGCGTCAACTACCACAAGCGCACGGCCGTCGAGGGCGAGGGGCGCGGCATCCCCGACTTCACGTTCCTCCTGCCGAAGGGCCACGTGCTGTTCATGGACGTCAAGTTCCCGATGGCTGCGTACCTCAAGTACCTCGAGGCAGGCACCGAAGCCGAACGTTCGGCACACCGTGCTGCGTTCGTGCGCGACGTGCGCGCCCGGGTTCGCGAGCTGGCTCGCCGCGAATACGCAACCACCGACGACCGCTCGGCCATCGACAACGTCTTGTTGTTCGTGCCCAACGAAACGGTCAGTGCGTTCATCCACGAGAGCGATGTCGGCCTGATCGAAGAGGCGATGGCTTCCAACATCGTCATCTGCTCGCCGCTCACCTTGTTCGCCTTCCTCGGTGTCATTCGCCAGGCGTTCGACAACTTCGTGATCGAAGAGACCAGTCAAGAGATCCTGCAGCTGCTCGGTAAGTTCGGTCAGCAATGGTCGAAGTACACCGAGTCCGTCGACAAGGTGAAGCGCGGGTTCGACTCACTGAACCGCTCGTTCGACGAGCTGGCCACCACTCGCCGGCGTGCACTCGAGCGCCCGCTCAACGCCATCGAAGACCTGCGCCGCAAGCAGCGTCTACCGATCGACGGTCAGCTGTTCGAGGTCGACGACGGCGACGACATCGACAACGTCCGCGAGCTCGGCGCCTGACCCCTCTAGACGCATGTGGAGTGTTTCCGGCGCGAGTGGGTACCTTCAAACACTCCACTGGATGGGCCTAGCCTGTCGCCGATGAGCCAGGTGGCGTTCGACTTCGACCTCGATGACGGCGGTGTTCCCACCTACACCGTGGGCGAGCTCGCCGAGGCGATCAACTCAGCGCTGCGCCGGCGGTTCACCGATGGAGTGTGGGTCCGTGGCGAGATCCAGGGGTTCAGCGAGCGCGGCGCACATGCCTACTTCCGTCTCGTCGAAGACACGGACGACGGCAAGGCGGCGATCAACGTGCAGTTCTTCGCCAACGCGCGCATGCGGCTGCGGCCGATCCTCACCAAGCATCGTCTGCGCCTCAGCGATGGCCTGAAGGTACGCATCTTCGGCCACCTCGACTTCTTTGCCCCGTCGGGCCAGCTCGGGTTGAAGATGAGCGGCCTCGACCCGCGATTCACGCTCGGCGAGATGGCCCTGGAGCGCGACGACGTCGTTCGCCGGTTGGTTGCCAATGGCCTGTTCGACGCCAACAGGCGCACGCTCGTTTCTGCTGCTCCGCTGCGCGTGGGCGTCGTCACCAGCACCGCCAGCGCAGCGTGGGCTGACTTCACCCACGAGCTGCAGCGGAGCGGTCTGGCCTTTCGTCTGCGGGTGATCGACGTGCGCGTGCAGGGAGAGTCCGCAGTCGAGATGGTCTCGGCGGCGCTGCGCACTCTCACCTGCCACGACGACCTCGACGTGGTCGTGTTGATCCGCGGCGGTGGGTCGAAGACCGACTTGGCAGCCTTCGACCAGATGGCTATCGCCACAGCCATCGCCGGCTCGCCCCTTCCGGTGTTCACCGGGCTCGGGCACGAGATTGATCGCAGCGTCGCCGACGAGGTGGCTCACAGCTCGCTGAAGACCCCTACTGCCTGCGCCGCGGCGCTGGTCGAACGCGTCAACGCGTTCCAGGTGGAAGTCGAGCGTGTCTGGTCGGCCATCGACCGGCATACCAACCGGGCCCTCCGCGAGGCCAACACCTCGCTCGCCACGATCGCCCACCGTGTTCGACGGGCGACGGTGTCGGCAGTGGAACGCAGCGACGACCGACTCGGGCATCGCCGCCATCGTCTCACCGCGGCGGCCGATCGGGCTCTCGAGCGCTCCGCCGACCGCCTCGTCACCGCCCGCGCCGCACTCGGTCGGGTGCCGGCCCGACTCGAGCCGGAGATGCGTCACATCGACGCGGTAGCCGCCCGAGTGCGTTCGCTCGACCCGGTGCACACCATGGCCAGAGGGTGGAGCATCACCCGCACCACCGAAGGTGCCATCGTGCGCAGCGCCGCCGACCTCGCGCCTGGAGCAACGATCACCACCACATTCGCCAAAGGCACCGCCCGCAGCCGCGTCGAGGAGACCAGCACATGACCGAACCAGTCGCCAGCGGATACGCCGCCGCACTCGCCGAGCTGGAGACGATCCTCGGCGAGTTGGAGCGCGCCGACGTCGACGTCGACGTGCTCGCCACTCAGGTGAAGCGCGCTGCCGAGCTGATCGGGTTCTGCCGTGATCGCATCGGCAGCGCCAAGTTGCACATCGAGCAGGTGGTCGCCGACCTCGGCGACGACACGGGCTGAGCAGGGTCTGGCCAGCCTCGACGATGTCGTTGCGTGGTACTTTTCTGGTCATGTCGGCAACAACTTCGATCTCCAGCGACGTCGTACTCACTGCCAAGCGTCAGCTCGCTGCAGCGTTTCGCGCCGCGGCGTACCACGGCTTCAACGAAGGGATCGACAACCACTTCTCGCTCGCGGTGCCCGGCCACGACGATCTCTTCCTGCTCAACCGCTATGGCCCCCATTGGTCGGAGATCACCGAAGACGACATCTTGACGATCGACTTCGAAGGTCGCGTCGTCGACGGTGACGGCGAGTGGGAGACCTCGGCGTTCCTGATCCACCGCGGTTGCCACCAGGCCAGGCCCTCAGCGCACGCCGTGTTCCACACTCACATGCCCTATGCCACGGCGTTGTCGATGACCGCTGGCGGATTCGACACGAAGCTGAGCCAGAACGCAATGCTGTTCCACGGCCGAGTCGCCCAGTTGCCCTACGGCGGCCTCGTCGACGCTGCGGAAGAGGGTTGCCGGTTCGGTGAGGTCATCGGTGACGAGATCACCGTGGTGATGCTCGAGAACCACGGTGTGATGGTGATCGGTACCGATGTCGCCGACGCCTGGCAGAAGCTGTACTTCTTCGAACGGGCCAGCCAGGTGCAAGTGCTCGCCCAATCGACGGGCCAGCCGCTCATCCGGGTCAGCGATGCCATCGCCGACCACACAGCGGCGCAGTGGCTGAAAGAAGCGCCGAAAGCGTCCACCCAGTTCGCGGCCGTACAGCGGGTGGTCGACGGTACAGCGAGCTCACTTCACGCATAGCCTGCCGGAGTGCCCGTCGCCGCTCCGCCCCCTTCGCTCGCGGACATAGCGGCCGCCGTCGAGGCTCGGCTACGTACGGTTCTCGATGCCGAAACGACGCGATGGGCGGCGTTCGACGAAGACCTGCTCGCCCCACTCGAACAGATCGCACGGTTGGTGCTCGGCGGCGGAAAGCGGCTGCGCCCATCGTTCTGTCACTGGGGGTTCGTGGGTGCCGGCGGGCAGCCCGACGACCCGCGGATCGTCAACGTGGGCGCGGCGCTCGAACTGATGCACGCCTTTGCACTGTTCCACGACGATGTCATGGACGACGCCGTGAGCCGGCGAGGCACACCGACCACGCACACCGTGTTCGCCGACCTTCACGCCACTGCGGGTTGGGCGGGTGAGTCACGACGATTCGGCGAAGGTGTGGCGATCCTGGTGGGTGATCTGGCCTTCGTGATGGCCGACGCACTGCTTCTCGACGCGCCGAGCGACGCCTGGGCGATCTGGAACGAGTTGCGCACCGAGCTCAACATCGGGCAACTGCTCGACATCTTGGGGAGCGTGCGCGGCGATCGTCGCCTCGACAAGGCCGAGCGGATCGGCCGGTACAAGAGCGGCAAGTACACCGTCGAGCGACCGCTGCATCTCGGCGCCGTGCTGGCCGCACCGGATCGGGCCGCTGAGCTGCTTCCGGCGCTGAGCGCGTATGGGCTTCCGTTGGGTGACGCGTTCCAGATGCGCGACGACGTGATGGGTGCCTTCGGCGACGAGGGAGTCACCGGTAAACCCGTCGGGGGAGATCTGCGTGAAGGCAAGCCGACGCCACTTCTGGCTCGCGCTGTCGCCGCGGCGACGCCGGCACAACGATCGGTGCTCGACCGCGTCGGCGCGGCAGATCTCGGCGACGGTGACATCGCCGCGATACAACAGGTGATCATCGACACCGGCGCTCTCGCCGCGTTGGAGGCACAGATCGCTTCGCTCACCGAGCAAGCGGTCGCGTCGATTGAAACGGCTCCGATCACCGAGACGAGCCGAGCCGAGCTCATCGCCCTCGCCCACTACGTGAGCTGGCGCAACGTCTAACTGGCCCCCGGTGCGCCGAGGGCAACGAGCAACGCCGGGGTGCCCAGGACGTCGATCGGAATCTCGACCGCGGCGGCTCCATCGGGTTGGGCGACAGCCAGCCATGCCTCGCTGACCAAGATGCCAGTGGCTTGGTGGAGGGCGGCGACGTAACCCGACATCTGCGGCTGGTAGCGGCGCGCCAGTTCGGCGGGCGAGGTGACCAGCGTGTCGGTCTTGAAGTCGACGAGTGTGAGCGTGCCATCCGGGTTGACGAACACTGCATCGACGTAGCCCCACACCGTGACGTCGCCGAACTGGGCGCCGACGTACATCTCCCGCCGGCAATTCGGCGATTCCTGCATGCGGGCGAACAGGTTGCCCTTGAGCAACGAGTTGACCATGGCCTCGATGTCGCGGCGCCGATCGAGCACACCTTCGGCCTCGGCGGCGACCTCGACCAGCTTGGCCAGCCCGCGCGTCGGTTCG
>DATAJN010000362.1:0-28080 GCA_036262105.1 Ilumatobacteraceae bacterium | reverse complement strand
GCGTTCGCGCCGTCTCGTAGAGGGCACCACCGCGCTCGACGTAGCTTCCCTCGAAGTCGGGCATCGTCACCTACGACTTGATCCGCAGGTTCTCGGGATCGTAGAGCGGACGGATCGATGCGCGAGCCGGGTACCGGCAGCCGGCGATCTCGACGTCCCAGCTTCCCGATGACAGGTACGTGGCGGTGACCGGCTCGCCTGCTTCGACCATCACCAAGCCCACGGCTCCACCGAGTGTGAACCCGTACGACGCTGCCCGCACGTAGCCCACGGCGCGATCATCACGACGGAGCACCTCGGCGTGGAACATCAACGGCTCCGGATCGTCGACCACGACCTGCACGATGCGACGAGTCAACGGTCCCGCCTCTCGGCTGGCCACGACCGCGTCGCGGCCGATGAACCCGTCGCGCTTGTTGAGATCCACCGCAAACCCGAGACCGGCCTCGAGCACCGAGTCGGTGTTGTCGATGTCGTGCCCGTAGTCGCGGTAGCCCTTCTCCATCCGCAGGCTTCCCAAGGCCTTCAGACCGGCGTGACGCAGGCCGAACCGCTCGCCCGCGGCAACCACACGGTCGTACACGTGAACCGCCTGTTCGGCAGGCACATACAGTTCGTAACCGAGCTCGCCGAGGTAGGTGATCCGCACGCACAGCACGCGAGCGAAGCCGATGTCGATCTGGCGGGCACTCCGGAAGGGGAACGCCTCGTTCGACAAGTCTGCAGCGGTGATCGACTGCAACAACTCGCGCGACCGCGGGCCCTGCACGTTCAGTTGCGCGTAGCCCGACGTGACATCGGTGACGATGGCGTGTTCGTCACCGAAGTGACGGCGCATGCGGGTTTCGACGTGACGATGGGCGGTGTCGGTGGCGACCACCCAATAACGATCGTCGGCGAGCTTGGTGACGGTGAGATCGGCCTCGATCGTTCCCGCGTCGTTCAACCACTGCGTGTAGGTGATGACGCCCTCACCACCATCGACATCGTTCGCCGAGAGCTGGTTGAGCAGCCGGCCGGCCTGGCGACCTTGCACGAGGAACTTCGACATGAACGACATGTCCATCACGATCACGTCGTTCCGAGCGGCGTGATGCTCGACCCCCCAATAGTCGAACCAGTTCTGGCGACCCCACGACAATCGCTCGACCCTCGGCTCGACCCCCGCAGGCGCATACCAATCGGCACCTTCCCAACCGCTGACGTCTTTGAAGTAGGCGCCCTGCGCCTCCAGGCGATGGTGGACGGGTGACACCTTCGCTTGCCGGGCCGTCGTCATCGACCGGCCCGGGTAGTGGCACTGGTACACCATGCCCAGCGATTCGACCGTGCGGGTGGCTCGGTACTCGGGGTTCGACTGATAGCGGTGCAGGCGATCGATGTTGAAACCGGTCACATCGACGTCGGGTTGGCCGGTCAGGATCCAATGAGCGAGCACACGACCCATTCCCCCACCAGTGAGGATGCCGACCGAGTTCATCCCCGCAGCAACGAAGTAGTTCCTCAACTCCGGTGCCTCGCCGACGACCGGCAACAGATCGGGAGTGAAGCTCTCCGGACCGCAGAAGAAGGTGCGAATACCGGTGTCGATGGAAATGGGCACCCGGCTCATGGCCCGCTCGACGTAGGGACCCATCCGGTCCCAGTCGGGTTGGATCACGCCGAACGAGAAGTCGTTGGGGATGCCACCCACGTTCCACGGTGCGCATTTCGACTCGAACAGCCCGATCATGAGCCCGCCGACTTCCTCGCGGTAGTAACCGAAGTTGGCCGGGTCTTCGATGACCGGCCACTCCTTCGACAGGCCCTCGATGTGCTCGGTGATCAAGTAGTAGTGCTCCGCCGCTTGCAACGGAATGTTGACGCCCACTGCTTCACCCAACTGGCGGGCCCACATGCCCGCACAGTTGACGACGTACTCGGCTTCGATGTCGCCCTGGTCGGTGCGCACACCGGTGACGACTCCATCGCGCCGGCACACATCGGTGACCGCGACCCCCTCGATGATGGCCGCACCCTTCAGCCTGGCCCCTTTGGCCAATGCCATGGTCACGTCGACGGGATTGGCGCGACCGTCCTCTTTGACATAGAAACCGGCGAGCACATCATCGGTGCGCGCCAACGGGAACAGATCACCCACCTCTTTCGCCGAGATCTCGTGCACGTCGACCCCGCAGTAGCGGTTGAAAGTGCTCACCCGCCGGTACTCCTCGAGCCGGTCAGGCTCGGTGGCAAGCTCGATGAACCCGACTCGCTGGAACCCGGTCGACTGGCCGGTCTCCGCTTCGAGACGCTCGTACAGATCGCACGTGTACTTGCGCATCTCGGTCGATGTCTCCGACAGCGAGCCGAACGTGACCATCAGACCGGCTGCATGCCAGGTGGTACCCGACGTCAGCCTGTCGCGCTCCAGCACGACGACATCGGTGCAGCCCATGTCGGCCAGGTGATAGGCGACAGAGCAACCGATCACTCCTCCGCCGATCACTACGACGCGGGCGCGCTGCGGTACCGACGGGGGCATGGACGCCGAGTGTATTGCTGACCGACCAATCCGGATAAGTTCCTGCGACGAACGAATTGCATGACCAGTTGCCCCGCGTCGTGATCACGGAGCCGGCTCGTGTTTCGTAGCGCGCCCGGCGAGCGCGCCCCGATCGACGATGCTGCAGGCCATGCCGATGATCCACTCGGTGACTTGCTCACCCGCGCCGGTCGCGGTGATCAGGCGGCGTTCGTCGAGTTGTACGACACCCTCGCTCCGTTGCTGCACGGCATCGTGCTCAGGGTCGTACGCGACCCGGCACAGAGTGAGGAAGTCACACAAGAGGCCCTCGTCGAATTGTGGCGCCTGGCACCTCGTTATGAGACGTCGCGTGGCTCGGTGAGGTCGTGGGCGACCACACTCGCCCACCGTCGGGCGATCGATCGCGTTCGTTCCGAGCAGGCAGCCAGGGACAGGACGGCGCGCGAGGCACAAAGGCGCGACCTTCCGCCGCACGACGTCGCCGAGCAGGTCGTCGCCACCCTTGATGCGACACGCGTTCGCAAGGCTCTGGAGCGATTGACCGACATGCAGCGGCAGGCCGTGGAGTTGGCGTATTTCGGGGGGCACAGCTACCGCCAGGTTGCCCAGCTGCTGAATGTGCCGGAGGGGACGATCAAGAACAGGATCCGCGACGGCATGATCCGCCTGCGCGATGAACTAGGAGTTGCCACATGAACGGCATCGATGTCCACCAACTGGCCGCGGCGTACGCGCTCGACGCCGTCGACGAACGCGAGCGTGCGGAGTTCGAAGCCCACTACCCGACATGCCCTGTGTGCCGACCGGAGATCGCGGGTTTCCGCGAGACACTGTCGCACCTGGCCGCAGCATCTGCAGCGACGCCGCCCCCGTCGTTGAAGGCTGAGGTCATGGCCGAGATCAGCACCACCCGCCAGTTGTCGCCGTTGCTGCCCGAGCCCGTGACCGATCTCGCTGAGTTTCGCCAACGCCGTCAACGAGTGTTGCAACTGGTGACGCTCGCCGCCGCGCTCATCCTGATTGCCGCAGGGGCATTCGTGGTCGGCCGTCAATCGCGAGGGACCAACGGCTACGCAGCAACGGCGGCCGCGGTCTTCTCACGCGACGACACCAGAGTGGTCGACCTTCTGGGCTCCGGTACCGGCAGCTTCAAGGTTGCCTGGTCGCCGAGCTCCGCCCAGATCGTCGTGATCGGCAACGGACTGGCCGACCCAGGGTCCGGCAAGGCCTACGAGCTGTGGCAGATCGACAACGCCGGCCCACATGCGATGGGCCTGCTCGACAGCGCCGGCAACGGACAAGTGCGCAGAGTGTTGACCGTGGATGGTGCACCATCGGAGTGGGCGATCACCGTCGAGCCAAAGGGCGGCGTCGATGCGCCGACCGGCGAGGTGCTCTTCACCAATCCGGCGTGATGGTCACGCCGATCTGGGGAACGCTTCGCGGAGCGCGGCGATGTGCGACGGACCGATGCCGCAACATCCACCGATCATCGAAAGATCGAAGGCCTCGGCCCACCGTTGGGCGAGAGCGACGTACTCGGCTTCGGGGATGATGTCGATGAACTGCCAGTCGGGCATGGCGAAGTAGCCCGACTCGGCATACGCACCCAGTGACCCTCGCCAGTGTTCTCGAACGACGCCCAACGCCGTGGTAGTGACCGGGGGCGAGCTGTGCATCACCGAAACCATCGCCGGCGCGCACCCGAGCAACGGATCGACGAAGTCTTCGAGCAACCAGTTCGGGCGTCCGAACCCCGTAAGTCGACCTTCTTCAACTTCTTCCACCGCGATTCCGACCCATACCGGCAATCCGGTCGCCACCGCTGCCTCGGTGGCCCACACCGAATAGTCACCGTCACGCATCATCTCCATGGCGATGACGTCGGCGCCTGCGTCGACCAAGCCCGCGGCCTTCGCGGCGAAGAGCCGACGCGCTTCCGGTTCCGACCATCCCCGAAGGAGGTGGCTGCGATCGCTGCCGGGAATCCCCGGACGCATCACCGAGAACGAGCCCGCCACAGGTACGGTGCCGTCACTAGCTTCTCGAGCCAGGTTTACGGCAGCGGCATCGATTCGAGTGACGTCGGAGTCGCGGCCGAGATGGTTGAACAGCAACGGGCTCGTCGCGTAGGTGTTGGCGATCAACACCTCCGCCCCGGCCGCCAGGTATTGGCGATGCGCCTCGCGGACGAGATCGGGATGAGTGAGATTGGCATCGGCACACCATGTCTCGCCGTCCATCGGCGCTCCGAGGGTCTGCACCAACGTGCCGGTTCCACCATCGAGGATGATCATCGAACGGGCAACCTACCGGCTCGGCATTGCCCCGACCGCTCGGCGTACAGTGGCCCATGCGCGCCGCACGACTTCACGCCATTGGTGGAACCCTCCAGCTCGACGAGCTCCCCGACCCGCAACCGGGGCCTGGCGAACAGCTCGTCGAGATCACTTACGCGTCGGTGAACCCGCTCGACGTGTGGATCACGCAAGGTTCGGTCGGTGCCGCGGCCGCCAATCTGCCATGGATCCCGGGATCCGAGGCAACGGGCCATGTCGACGGGCGACCGGTGCTCATTCGCGGCGGTGGCCTCGGCGTCATCCGCCAGGGTCTCTACTGCGAGCGAATCGCTGTTCCCGACGCGTGGCTCCATCCCGTCCCCGGCGGGCTCGATCTCGCCCAGGTCGCAGCGATGCCGGTCGCCGGAATCACCGCCTGGCAGTCGCTCCACGCTCGGGCGCACGTCGAGGCCGGTGATCGGGTACTGGTCCTCGGTGCGAGCGGAGGCGTCGGTGCCATGGCCGTCCAGCTGGCCAAGGCTGCCGGTGCGACTGTGTGGGGACAGACGGGTTCGGCCGCCAAGGTCGACGGAATCACTGCGAGCGGCGCCGACAACGTGGTCGTCACAGGAGCCGACGGCCTCGAGGCGGCCGTCGAGGGTTACCAGCCGACGGTGATCCTCGATGCCCTCGGTGGGCCATACACCGATGCGGCGATCGGCGCAATCGCCAACATGGGTCGACTTGTCGTGTTCGGCACGTCGAACGACCAGCAGGTGTCGATCAACCTGCGCCGTTTCTACCGCAAGGGCGCGAACATGCTTGGCTACAGCGGCCTGGTCGAAACTGCCGACGAGCAGCGTTCCGCACTCGAAACGTTGTTGTCGATGATGGCCGCAGGAAAGTTCCACGTTCCCGTTGGCGAGGTTCTGCCTCTCGCCGACGCAGCAGAGGCCCACGCCCGCATCCTCGGTCGGGGCGTGGAAGGCAAGATCGTTCTCGACTGCCGGAAGTAGCGCGCCTAGAACTTGGCGCGGATCAGCGGCTCGAAGTGCTCCAACGGCTCGCTCACATAACTGGCGTCAAACGCTGTCTGGTCGTACAGCGCGCAGAACTCCTCGGTGAGATCGAAGTGAGGTGAGTCGCGGTACGCCTCACGAGCATCTTTGTCGAGACCGATGTGGTGCCAGAAGTAGTAGCCCTGGAAGATGCCGTGATGCTCGACCATCCAGTGGTTGGCCTCGCTGACGAACGGCTTGAGGATGCCGGCGGCGATCGACGGGTGGTTGTACGGCGCGAGGTTGTCGCCGATGTCGTGCAGCAGGGCGCACAGCACGTACTCGTCGTCACGCCCTGCCCGCTCGGCACGTGTCGCCGTTTGCAGGGAGTGCTCGAGCCGGTCGACGGGAAATCCTCCGTAGTCACAGCGCAACTGGCGCATCTGCGCGATCACGTTGTCGGCGACGTGGGTCTGCGTAATCTGGACGTGCTTCAGGATGATCGCCCAATCTTCCCGGGTCGACTCTTCGAAGGTGGCGAAGTTGGTGGCGGTAGAGATCTCGGTCACGCACCGAGAGTACCCAAGTCGCGGCGCACGTCGACGATGTGATGCACGAGATCGTGGAGGACGTACCGGCCGAACGAGTCGACGGTGAACTCCGCACCGTCGCTGCGCGTCCCCGGACGACTCCATTGCACCCCGGTCACGGTGTCGTAGCGATCAGCCAGGGTGGTTGCCGTCGAGACGATCTCGCCCGCGACCGTGGCCGGATCCTGGAGGTCGTACCGGTCGGCCACCGCCGTCTCATCCTGGTCCCAGTTGTCGAACCGCGGATTGTCCTCCTGCAACATTCGGCCGAGCCGATACACGCTCATCCGGAACACGTCGCGCACGTGACAGCCGTACTCCAGCGCAGACCAGCAATCGTCGCGGGGCCGGACTCGCACCGACGGGTGACCCAAGAAGTCGGGCCACGGCTCCGCTGCCTGGCGCATCAGTTGGCCGATCTCGTCGCGTGGGAACGACTGGGTGTCGAAGCCACATTCCTCGCAGGTGCACTCCAGCACCCATGTCCAACTCTTCGTCTCCGGTTCGATGGTCATAGATGCCAACGGTATTCGTGAACCATCGGCCGGCGAGCACCATTTGAGCCCGACCCGCCAGGAGCGGAGAATCGGTGGCCCGTGTCAGAGGTCGTGCTCGGCGAGTTCGCGGAACTCGTCGGGAACCGAGACATGGCGTGACAGAACAACTGACGCGTACCCCACGGACGAGCGACCGAAGCGGCGGCGGACGTCGTCGATCGAATGGTCGACCGCCCATCTCGCGGATCCGATGCGGGAGCCTGGCCGCTCGGCGTCCTCGGGTGGCAGCGGCAGTTCGAGTTGCAACACGGGTTGGTCGACCAGGTTCGACACCGAGATGGCCAGCAACGAGATCTGGAACTCGGCGGAGTGATCGGCCAGTGCCTTGTGCACCAGCCGGTCAGCGATCTCGGTGAGCGTCAGGGTGCTGCACACCGGGTACTCGGCGGTGTGCGATCGTGTGACCGAGCGCATGCCGGCAAACCGAACCCTGACGGTGACCGTACGGCCGGCGCGGCGCTTGGAACGCAGTCTTCCGGCGACCCGATCAGCGAGATGCCCGAGCACGGGGCGGATCAATTCGGGCGACGCGTCACGTCGACCGAACGCCGACTGCGCGCCGACCGACGAGGCGCGACTGGTGGGTTGCACGCGACGCCGATCGTCATTGGCGGCGAGCGCGCCGACCTTGGCCCCGAGGGCGCGGCCGAGCAACGACTGCAGGGCTCCATCGGGTGAGGCCGCAAGTTGGCCGATGGTGTGAACGCCGCGCTCGGCAAGGCGCGCCCGCGTGACCGGCCCGATGCCCCACACCAGGCCGACGGGAAGCGGGTCGAGAAAAGCTCGCTCGGCGGACGGCGCGACAACGACCAGACCATCGGGTTTGGCCACCTGCGAGGCGATCTTGGCGAGGTGCTTGGTTCGTGCCGCGCCGACCGATATCGGCAAACCCAGTTCCGTGCGCACCCGGCGGCGGATCTCTTCGCCGATCACACTGGCTTCGCCGAAGAGATGCACCGAGCCCGTGACGTCGAGGAACGCTTCGTCGATGGAGATGCGCTGCACGAGCGGTGTGAAATCGCCGAGAATGGCCATCACCTCGTCGCCGAGCCGTTGATACTCCGAGAAGTGTCCTTGCACGAAGGTGAGATCGGGACACAACCGTTTCGCCCGCCAGCCCGACATGCCTCCCTGCACACCGAATCGTTTGGCCTCGTACGACGCAGCCAGAACCACGCCACCCCCGACAGCGATGGGTAGCCCGCGCAGGCACGGCTGCAGCATCTGCTCGACCGAGGCGTAGAACGCATCGAGATCGGCATGCAGGATCGTGGCGCCATCGGGCACAGAGCGAGCCTAGTCGAACGGGTGTTCGTCTTTCCAGGGCTGGTTCAGTGAGTGCCCCCGATCCTGCACCGCCGTCGTGCGCATCGCGCGCCCGAGCAGTTCGGTGCAACACTGAAGAGATGGCCTACAACTCGACCGGGCTGGTGGTGCACGATGCCGATGCCCACATCATGGAGACGCCCAACTGGTTGCGCGATCACGCCGACGCAGCCATACGCGACCGGATTGCCGCCCTCGACTACTCGAGCGTCAACGAGCTCCGCCAGACCGGCGACCCGAACGAGCAACTGCGCGATCTCGACGAAACGTTCGATCGGTTGAACGCCCGCCATAGCTCGGACGACTACCGCGCCGCCGACGCGACGGAGATCATGAACCGCAAGAACTTCGCGGCAACGGGATCCTTCGTCGCCGAGGACCGCGGCCGAGCTCTCGACCTCCTCGGCTTTGCCACGCAACTGATCTTCAACACCTTTCACAACACACGGTTGTGTGCTTGGGAGCATTCAGGCGACCTCGATCTGGCCACAGGCGCGGCGCGCGCCCACAACCGGGCGATGATCGAGTTCTGTTCAGCCGATTCCCGGCTGCTCCCCACCCTGTACGTGCCCCTGGCAGATCTCGAGCACGCCGGCGATCTCGCCAGGGAAGCCGTCGCGATGGGTGCGGCGGCGCTGCTGGTCGCCTCGGGCTGCCCGCCCACGCACTCGCCGAGTCACATCGGCCTCGACACCGTCTGGGCTACGGCCACCGAAGCCGGCATCCCCGTCGTGTTCCACGTCGGCGGCACCGGTCAGTTGATCGACCCCAACTACTTCGTCAACGGACTGCCCATTCCTCCTGACTTCCACGGTGGCGACGAGAACTTCCGCTCCGTCGACTACATGGGCATCCCCGGTCCTCCGGCACAGACCTTGGCCACGATGCTGTTCGACGGAGTGTTCGAACGCTTTCCCGACCTTCGCATCGGCGTGATCGAGCAAGGAGCGGTGTGGGTGCCGTCATGGATGCGGCAGATGGAAGCCGCCTTCGACGCGTTCTCCCGACACGAGCAGCGCGTCCGGGCCCTGACGATGCGGCCCACGGACTACGTGCGCCGGCAGATGCGATTCACGCCGTACCCGACAGAGGATGTCGGTTGGATCATCGAGCAGGCAGGGCCAGAGATCTGCCTGTTCTCGTCGGACTACCCCCACGTGGAAGGTGGCCGGCGCCCGATCGAGCGATTCGAGGCCAGCCTGGCGAACACCTCGCCCGAGGCTCGGCAGGCTTTCTACCACGACAACTTCGTCGACTTGATGGGCGCCGGTCTCGGCGCCGTGACGGCCTGACAGCCCGGGTCACATCGGGTCACCCAGCAGGAACCGCGCCCCCGCTCCGCGTCGCCCAGCCTTGTCGCCGAGGTTGTAGAGCTCGCACGTATCGAGCGACAAGCAGCCGCAGCCGATGCACCCGTCGAGCCGGTCGCGGAGAAGCTCCAGCTCGGCGATCTGCGCCTCGATCCGGGGCAGCCATCGGGTCGACAACTCGTTCCAGTCGTGACGTGTCGGCGTCCGCTGTGACGGCAGTGACGCGAGTGTTCCGGCGATCTCGTCGAGGGAGAGCCCGATCCGCTGTGCCACACGGATGAACGCGACCCAACCGCTTGACTTCAACCATGGTTCAAGTTCTACCGTGACGGCCCATGAACACCGCTCCCCTTCCTACCGCCACCGCCACCCCAGTGGGTCACATCGACGACTTGGCGGTCGGTTCGATGAAGATGATTCGGGTCGACAACCATCGGCTGTGCCTCGTCAGAACCTCCGAGGGAGTGTTCGCTCTCGAGCATGCCTGCCCGCACGAGGGCTACGGAATGACGCAGGGCTCGCTCGACGGCAACCTCATCACCTGCGCCTGGCACAACTGGAAGTTCCGGGTCGACGACGGCGAATGCGTAGTTGGAGAGGAGAACATCAACACTCACCCGGCCGCGGTTGACGACGACGGCACGATCTCGGTGACGCTGCGCCAACCCGATGTCGAAGCGATGCGTCCTCGCCTGCTGGCCAGCCTGCGTCGTGGTGTCGAGCGCAACTACATCGGGCAGGTGAGTCGCGACGTGGTTCGGCTCCTGCAGGCCGATGCGAACCCAGGCGAACTGGTGTGGGAAGCGGTGAACCACGGGGCACCACGTGCGGATTTCGGATGGGGTCATTCGATCGCCTCGGCCACCGATTGCCTGGCGATGGTGGGTCTGTACGAGGGCGACCAGCGTGCCCTCCCGATCGTGCAGGCGATCGCCGGCATCGCCGAAACGGAACGTGACCGACCCATCAATCGGCTACCCGAGCCAGTCCGGGTCATGCCGCGCGACCCGCGTGCCGCGTTCCGGGTTGCCGTCGAAGCCGAGCGCTTGGACGACGCACAGGCACTGGTGCGTGGGGCGATCGCCGCCGGGCACTCGGCGACCGAGCTCCAGCAATGGTTCACGGCAGTAGCCAGTGATCATCTGCTGTCGTACGGCCATGGTGCCATCTACTGCCAGAAGGCCTTCGAGCTCCTCGAGATGATCGGCTGGCACCGCGCCGATACCGTGCTACCCCACCTCGTGCCGACGATCGTCTACGGCACACGGGAAGACCTGCTGCCCTACACCCGTCCGTTCGTCCGCGCCCTCAACGCCGTCGATCTCGACGCTTTGGCAAGTCTTCCTACCGAATCCACTTGGAGCGACGATGGAACGTTGCTGACCGTTCTGTTGGGCGACAACCGCAGGGCGATCGTTCCCGCTGTCGTCGAGTGCATGCGCGGCGGAGCGGGCGTCGACGGCATTCTCGATGTGGTGGTACAGGCCGTGGGCGAGCGGATGATGAGGTACGACCTCGCCGGGGAACGCGACCTGCTCGACGACTTCGGATGGCTCGACATCACCCATGGGCTGACGTACGCAAATGCGGCACGATGGCACCACCGCATGTCGCCAGGCCCCGACACCGTGCGGCTGACGATGTTCACCGCTTTCCTGGCGCAGTGGACGGGTCGCCACGAATGGCACACTCTCGTCGCCGAGCGCGCCGACGGCCGGTCGTTCACCGGCACCGTCGCAGAGGCCGGCGATTCGCTGCAACGCGAGGCCCTGCTCGACAACGCTTCGGCGTTCATCGTCTATGCCCACGGGATCAAGACCAGCCGCGCCGCGGCCGCAGAAGCCCAGCGTAGCGGGTCGATGCTGCCCCTTCAGGCCGTCGCCCGGCTCCTCGATTCGCCCCGGCTGGAGCGCTTCGTGGCCGCCAACGTGGCCAGGTCGATCGAGTTCCTGGCCGGCCGCGCGCCACGTGATGAGGCTCAGGGAAGCGCCCCGACGGGAAATGAGGGTCCGTGAGCAGCTACGTTGGAGAAAGTGTCAAGATTCTGTAAAGGGTTAGCCTTAGAGGGCCGAGACTATGGCATGTCTCGGATCCGTCGAGTGCTGGCGCTCGCCTCGCTTTCCGCTGTCTCCCTCAGCACTCTGACCCTGGCTGCCCCGAGCCTGGCGGCCGGCTCCGGCAGCGCCGCGCCGACCGAGTACGTCGTGAAGAACGGAGACTTTCTCGCCGGCATCGCCGCCAAGGTGCACGTGGCCCTGCCCGATCTGCTGAGCGCCAACAAACTCACCCCGAAGAGCCTGATCCTGCCCGGCGACAAGCTCGTCGTCCCCGCCGGTTCCGCCGCGCCGGTGAATTCGCCGAGCGCAGGTCCGGTGGCCGGCAGCCTCGTCTACACGGTGAAGTCGGGCGACTTCCTGCTCGGCATCGCCACCTCCTACAAGGTCACGTTGGCCGACCTGCTGGCGGTCAACAAGATCACGATCCAGAGCCTGATCCTGCCCGGAAGGAACCTTGTACTACCGGCAAACGCGGTCGCTCCTCAGGCCGCCTCCGCCGTCGTGCCGGCCGCGGCCGCAGCACCGACGACGACAGCGCCGACTGTCAGCTCTGTGACGTACACGGTCAAGTTCGGCGACTTCCTGGCTGGCATCGCTGCTGCCTACAAGGTGAAGCTCAGTGATCTGCTGGCAGTCAACAAGATGACCGCAGCGAGTCTGATCCTGCCGGGAGCAACGCTGGCCATGCCCGCCAATGCGGTCGAGCCCGCCGCGCCGCCAGCGCAGGTCCAATCGACCGTCGGACCCGCCGGAGTGATCGTCGCCTACGCCTACGCCCAACTGGGCAAGCCGTACCGCTTCTTCACCGCTGGGCCCGACACGTTCGACTGTTCCGGTCTCGTCAAGGCCGCCTACGCCCAGATCGGGATGGTGCTCATCCACCACGCCGCCTCGCAGGCAACCCTGGGCACTGCCATCGACTTCTGGAGCGAGCCGATCGCGCCTGGGGATCTCGTCTTCATGGCGACCCGCGGCGATCACACGGTGATCAATCACGTGGGCATTGCCGTCGATGCCACCCACTGGATCCATGCCCCGGCTCCGGGCGACGTCGTGCGGTTGGCGCCGATCCCACCGAAGGGGATCCTCACCACTGTGCGGCGCTTGATCCCCTAACCGACCGTCACATCCGCGCTGCCTGAGGCGCGTCGGCGTCTTGCACGATGGCCGGATCGAACGGGTGGCGCGAGAAGATCTCGCGCACCATCGGCTCGAAGGTCTCGATCGGCTCGGTTGGGTAGGCGGGGTCGAACGATTCCTGATCCCACCGCGCGCAGAAGTTCTCGCAACTGTCGAACCACGGATGATCGCGGTAGGCCTCGCGAAGGTCGGGATCGAGGTCGATGTGATGCGCGTAGTACTTCATCTGGAAGATGCCATGCATGGCGACGACCCAGGTGACCTCGGCGCGAACATACGGACGGATGATGGCTGCGGCGACCTGCGAATGGTTCTCCGGCGCGAGGTCGTCACCGATGTCGTGGAGCAGCGCAGCGACGATCATCTCGATGTCGGCGCCGTCGCGCATCGCCCGAGTCGCTGTTTGCAGCGAATGCTGGTAGCGACTCATCTGGTAGCCGGCTAGACCACTGTCGAGCAAGCGAAGGGCCTGCAACAACCGTTGCGGTAGCTCGGAGATGTACTCGCGTTCCAATTCGAACAGGTACTGGTACTCGTCACGGGTACCGTCGGCCATCCGGGTGAACTGCACAGTACGAGCCGATCCTGGGCTTGCCGACCCTTGGGTGGCGATGTTGCTGGTCATACACTCATCGTAGAACCTGCCCCGCCACCTCGGGGAACGGAAGACCCGCCTCCGTTCCCCTGGGGTGGGGGATTCTTTGAAGCGCCGTTGCTCCAGCCGGGTTGCCCGTCCCGCAGCCCGGCTTTCAGTAGAGCAGACAACCGACGATTGTGATACGGGAAGGCGACTCAATGAGCCGATCGACCTATGCGATATGTTCCGCTCATGCCGACACCCGATTTTCCGCAACCGCTGGGCGGAAACGAGATGCCCCGGTTCGGCGGAATCACCACCTTCATGCGGTTACCAGGCAATTCAACGCCCGACGAGCTCGACGCCGCGGTGATCGGCGTGCCCTTCGACATCGGCACCTCCAACAGGCCGGGCGCCCGCTTCGGGCCGCGAGGAATCCGCAGCGAATCGGTCCTCTTGCGCCCGTACAACATGGCCACCCGCGCCGCGCCGTTCGACAGTCTGCGAATCGACGATCTCGGCGACGTGGCGACGAACCCGTACAACGTCGCCGATTCGATGGAGCGAATCCGGGCGTTCTATGCCCCGCTGCTCGACGCCGGCCTCACGACCGTCTCGATGGGCGGTGACCACACCATCGTTCTCCCCATCCTGCGGGCCATGGCCCACCAGCACGGCCCCGTCGGCTTGGTGCACGTCGATGCTCACACCGACATCAACGACTCGATGTTCGGCGAACGTATTGCCCATGGCACCCCGTTCCGACGAGCAGTCGAAGAAGGTCTGCTCGACTGTGCCCGTGTCGCCCAGATCGGTGTGCGCGGCACCGGCTATCAGGCCGACGATTTCGACTGGTCGCGACAACAAGGTTTTCGAGTCGTCCAGGTCGAGGAGTGCTGGCATCGAAGCCTCGAGCCGCTGATGGCCGAAGTGCGCGCCCAGCTCGGAACCGGACCGGTCTATCTGAGCTTCGACATCGATGGTCTCGACCCGTCGTTCGCTCCCGGTACCGGCACCCCTGAGATCGGCGGGCTCACGATCTGGCAGGGCATTGAGATCATCCGTGGCTGTCGCGGCCTGAACCTCGTCGGCTGCGATGTGGTCGAAGTCGCCCCCATCTACGACGTGTCGGGCACCACGTCGTTGGTTGCAGCCAACCTGTTGTACGAGATGCTGTGCGTGCTCCCCGGAGTCGACCACCGCTGAGCCGCAACATCGGTGGTTTCGCCACGACCACGCTCGAAGATCTGGGTGCCAGTACGAGAGCACGAGCTGCGGGTTTGCGAGAGATTGGCGCCCGGATCCCACGGCCGTGCTGCGGACGGCGCGAACCGGAGGACGTCAGCCAGAGAACTGCGTCCCGCCGATGATCCCTTGGGGGCGAGGGACCCTCCCGGAACCTCGCCCCCGAGGTTTGGGGGTTGACGGCGAGTCAGGTTCGCCGTGTGTTGGACCAGCGGCCCAGTCACGACTGAGAGAGCCGCGAAGCTGGGGCCGTGATACCGCAACTCTTGACGATGTGACTCGGTTGGGTACCGTTGGTGCATGCCTGCCGCATTCCTTCACCCCTTCTCCAAGCCCACCCGCGAGACGTTCATCCGCATCGAACGAGGCGAAGGCGCCCTGGTGTGGGATGAGAACGGCCGGCAGCTGGTCGATGGGATGGCCAGCCTGTGGTACAACGCCATCGGTCACGGACGCGACGAGATGGCCGACGCCATCGCCGCCCAGGCCCGCAAGCTCGGCGCCTACTCCACGTTCGACCCGTTCACCAACGAGCCCGCGGAAGCATTGGCGGAGGAGCTGCGACAGATCGCGCCGACCCCCAACGCCCGCGTGTTCTTCACCTCGTCGGGCTCGGAGTCGATCGACACCGTGATGAAGCTGGCCCGCATGGCCCACGTGCAGGCCGGGCAGTCGCAGCGCAAGCTCATCATCAGCCGCACACGCGGCTACCACGGCGTGGCCTATGGCGGCACCAGTGTGCAAGGCATCGCTCCCTACAAGGAGAACTTCGGCCCATTCGTCGACGAAGTGGCGACCGTACCCGCCGAAGACATCGAGGCCGTCGCGACGTTGATGAGCCAGCGGGGCAACGAGGTCGCGGCCATCATCACCGAGCCGGTTCAGGGTGCAGGCGGCGTCTTCCCGCCACCCGATGCGTACCTGCAGTCGCTACGCAAACTGTGCGATCAGCACGGCGCGTTTCTGATCTTCGACGAGGTCATCACCGGCTTCGGCCGCACCGGCAGCTGGTTCGCAGCTCACCACTACGGCGTATCGCCCGACTTTGCGACCTTCGCCAAAGGGGTCACCTCCGGCTACATCCCGCTCGGCGGCGTGTTCGTCGGCATCGCTCCTACTGCCGCGCTGGAGACCGACCCCGACTTCGTGCTGATGCACGGCTTCACGTACTCAGGCCATCCCACCGCCTGTGCAGCGGGACTGAAGAACCTGGAGATCATGCGCCGCGAGGGTCTCGTCGAGCGGGCCAAGCACATCGAAGACCGGTTGGGCGGCGGGCTCCAGGCGCTCGCCGCGGATGGCGTCGTGGATTCTGTTCGCGGGGTCGGCGGGATGTGGGCCCTGGCCCTTCGGTCCGATCAAGACGCCAGGGCGATGCGCGATCACA
This sequence comes from Ilumatobacteraceae bacterium, assembly GCA_036262105.1. GTDB lineage: Bacteria > Actinomycetota > Acidimicrobiia > Acidimicrobiales > Ilumatobacteraceae > JAENVT01. The sequence goes on along the minus strand of DATAJN010000362.1, from coordinate 12,087 downwards.
TGCTCGACAAGGGTGGCGTGATCGTGCGGGCGCTCGCCGATGGTTTGGTGATGTGCCCGCCGCTGGTCATCCACGACGAGCACATGGATCAGCTGGTCGACGCAGTCGCCGCTGCCGCCGCCTGACATGAAGTTCGGGATCTTCTACGAGCACCAGATCGGCCGGCCGTGGGAAGACGGCACTGAACACCAACTGATCCAAGACGCGCTCGATCAGGTCGAGCTGGCCGACTCACTCGGCATCCAGTACGTGTGGGAGGTCGAGCACCACTTCCTCGAGGAGTACAGCCACTCGTCGGCGCCCGAGGTGTTCCTCGCCGCATGCAGCCAACGCACCAAGAAGATGCGCCTGGGTCACGGGATCATCCTCACGGCACCGAGGTTCAACCATCCCGCACGCACGGCGGAGCGTGTGAGCATGCTCGACCTCGTGTCCGGTGGGCGTGTCGAGTTCGGCAGTGGCGAATCGTCGAGCGAAGCCGAACTCGGCGGGTTCGGCGTCAATCCGCTGGAGAAGCGCGAGCAGTGGTTGGAAGGGCTCGAAGTCGCTGTGCGCTGCATGGCGGAAACTCCCTTCACCGGTATCCAGGGCAAGTACGTACAGATGCCTCCGCGCAACGTGATCCCCAAGCCGATGCAGAAACCGCACCCACCGTTGTGGTTGGCATGCAGCCGACGCGACACCATTCTGCTGGCTGCGGAGAAGGGCATGGGCGCCCTGACCTTCGCCTTCATCGATCCAGAGGAGGCCGTCAACTGGGTCACGGAGTACGAGCGCACGTTCACCGAGAAGTGTCACCCGGTGGGCTTCAGCGTCAACCCGCAAGTGGCTTGCGTCAGCCCGATGATGCTCCATCACGACGAAGCCGAGGCAATCCGCCGTGGTACCGAAGGTGCCAACTTCTTCGGATATTCGCTTGGGCACTTCTACGTGTTCGGCGACCACCAGCCGGGCCGCACCGACGTCTGGTCGCAATACATCGAACGCCGCGCCGCTCAGGGGTACGACCCCGAGGCGATCGCTGCCGCGGTTCGCGAAGCCCAACGCGCCGGCACACTCGGAGCCAAGCAGGCAGGCGGCGATTCAACCGGTCTGCGCGGCAGCGTCGGCACACCGGAGCAAGTGCGTGAGTATCTGCGCAGGTTCGAAGAAGCGGGAGTCGATCAGGTGATCTTCGTGTTGCAAGCCGGCCGCAACCAGCACGAGCACATCATGGAGTCGATCGAGATCTTCGGGCGCGAGTTGCTACCCGAATTCGTCGATCGCGACGAGGCGCAGGTGCTCGCCAAGCAGAAGCGGCTGGCCCCTGCCATCGAGGCGGCCATGCAGCGCCGCGCCGACGACTACCACCCAGCCGACGTCGGCGACTACTCGTTTCCGGCGCTGCCGGTGCAGTGGGCCAAGGCAACGGGCTCCACCGAACTCGAGGCCACGCTGCAGCAGTGGGCCGACGACCGGGCGGCGGGCAAGCGCGACCTCAGCGCCGGAATCACCGGCTGAACAGTCAGCGGTGGATGTGATGCAGGGTGGTGAAGCGCGACCGGAAGTCAGTGGTCTTGCGGGCCGTCGCGTGTGAATCGCCACGTAACGCCTCGACGATCAGGCCGGCGAGCTCCGGCATGTCGGTTGCCGTCATCCCCCATCGCACGATCTCGGGGGTGCCGAGTCGAAGCCCCGACCACTCATCGCCACCGGGCAGGCCGATGGCGCACGACAAGATGTTGGCCTCACGCAATCTCAACGCGGCCTCGTGTCCACCGTTCCACTCCGCCGCGTCGACCGCGAACTGATGAGAGGACGTGTAGCCCTGTTCGGTCGAATACACCGGTAGGTGCGAAGCGGCCAGAGCCTGGGCGAGCGCAGCCGCCGTGGCGGTCATGGCGATTGCGTACCCGTGCCCGCCGTCCAACCAATCGAGGAGGGTGATCGCCAGGGCAGCAACCCGACCCGCATCGAAGTTGGCGGTGAGGCCGGGGTAGGCGATTGCATCGATCCGCTCGGCGAGATCGTCACGGTTGGTCAGCACCAAACCCCCCGCCGGGCCACCGAGGCTCTTGTAGGTGCTCATCGTCATCAGGTCGGCGCCGAGGTCGAGCGGGTTTGCCCAGATCCCGCCGGCGAACATGCCACACGCGTGGGCGGCGTCGAACAGCACTGCGGCGCCTACCTGGTCGGCGATCTCGCGCACCTCTTTCACAGGGTGCGGCAACAGGTTGAGACTCGTGCCGATCGTGATCAGCTTCGGGCGAACACGAGCGGCGAGCTCGGCAAGCGCGTCGAGGTCGACGGTGAAGCGCTGAGCGTCGATCGGGCACTCGTGGATGTCGAGCCCGTACAGGCCGGCTGCACCGGCGGAACGGTGAGTGATGTGGCCACCGATCGAAGCGGGGGGAACGATGATGGAATCGCCCGGTCGGCATGTGGCCATGAACGCGTAGAGGTTGGCGAGCGCTCCTGAGGCGACGCGAATCTCGGCGAACCGGGCCCCGAAGACACGACAGGCCAGATCGGCGGCAATGACTTCGATCTCCTCGATCGCCTCCAAGCCCATCTCGTACTTGGCTCCGGCATACCCCAGCGAGGGACGTGACCCGAGACCGGCCGACAGCGCCGCCTCGGCGCGGGGGTTCATGACGTTCGTGGCCGGGTTGAGGTTGACGCACTCAACCTCGTGGATCTGACGGTTTCGCTCCATCAACGACTCGAGAAGGTCGACTATCCCACTGCCGGTCATCGCCGAGATCGCTTCGCGGATGTTCGATTCACGATGCTGGGATCCCGCTGGAAGCCAATCGCGCTGCCGGTCGGGATCGTCATGCGAGTCGGCGCCCGCCCGAAGGTTCATGGACGGATCGTATTGCTCACCGCGTCGTTCGACGAGTCCTCGTGTGCTGTCGTCAGCGCCGAGCACCAGCCGCCAGGGCCCATGCGGTCATTTCTTGCTGGTTCACTGACGTTGCGGGGTCAGTGCTTGATCGAGCCGAGACCCGCCTCGATCAGGTCGTCGATCGCCGACGAGCACATCGGCCGGGCATGAAAGAACCCTTGCGTGAAGTCACAGCCTGCTTCGATGACTTCATCGAACTGATCCTGCGTTTCGATGCCTGCTGCGACCACGGTCGAGCCGAGGCTGTGCGCCAGGTTGACGACGGCAGCGACGATTGCCCGGTTGGTCGGGTCGTGACAGATGTTGGAGATCAACAAACGATCGATCTTGATGACATCGACTGCCAAGCGAGTCAAGTGCCGCAAGGCCGAGTAGCTGGAGCCGAAGTTGTCCAGTGCCAAGCCAAGACCGAGCGTCTTGAGATCTTCCAACACTCCCAACATGCGATCACTGTCCTCGATGAAGCAGCTCTCGGTGATCTCCAGCAGGAGCTGAGACGGGTCCATCTCGGTTGCGTCCAAGACCCTCGCCACAGTCCCGCAGAAATGGGGATTGGCCAACTGGCGCGCTGAAACGTTGACTCCCATCGTCAGGAGATCCCCCGGATGGTCGTCTTCCCACGTTGCATGGTCGCGACAGCTCTGTTCCAGCACCCAGGCGCCGATCCCGTTGATCAGCTCACTCTGGTCGGCTGCAGCGAGAATCGTCAACGGTGGCACGTCCCCGCGCTCGAGGTGGTTCCAACGCAGAAGTGCCTCGACCCCGCTGACGACTCCGTCCGACGCGCGTACCAAGGGTTGATATGCGACCTTGAGCTGGTTGCGATCGACTGCCTTGCGCAAGTCGCCTTCCAGGTCGTTGTCGATGTTGGTTCGCAACGCCTCGCGCATGTCGATGATCTGACGTCCGGCGCCTCCCTGACGTTTCACCTCGTACATCGCCATGTCGGCTCTCACGAGCAGCTCGTTCGAGATCGCCTGACCGGGGCCGGCGAACGCGATGCCGACGCTTGCGGAGATCGTCAACTCGCTCGTCGACAGCACGAACGGCTTGGTGAACGCCTTGTGCACTCGCTCGGCGAGCAGTTCGACATCGGACGCGTCCTTGAGATCCTCACACAGGAAGACGAACTCGTCCCCCGAAAACCGTGCCAAGGTGTCGCCCGACCGAACCAGACCGGACAGGCGGTTGGCAACGGCGAGCAACAGCTCGTCGCCGATCTGGTGTCCCTGCGTGTCGTTGACTTGCTTGAACCTGTCGAGATCGACGAACAGGATCGCTGTGTTCGTGTGCGATCGCTTGGCACGTTGCACCACGTGCTCGAGCCGTTCGCGCATCAACAGTCGGTTCGGCAGACCGGTCAGGGCGTCGTGCAGCGCACTGTGATGGAAGAGATCCGACGTGACCCGAGCCTCTTCTCGGGCTTGGGCATTGACCAAGTACGCGGCGGTGACATCGGCAAGCGTCTGTGCCGCGCCCATGTCTTCGGAATCGAGGTCGCCCGGGATGTCTCGGTAGAGGTCGAGCGCGCCGAGTCGCCCCTCGCCATGGCACAGGGGAAAGGCGAACACCGCAGCCAAGCCCGAGTCAAGGGCTGCGGGGGTGAACTCCGGGAAGCGATCGTCGCACCGAAGGTCTGCCACCGCAACGGCGCTACCCGACGTATACGCGGTGAGGCACGGGCCCTGCCTGATCTCGGTCTGCAACCGCTCGAAGCGAAGCGCTGAGTCGTCGGACGCAGCGATGTATCGCGGCCTCAGATCGGAGGAGATCAGCGTGACACCCGCAGCCGACACCGGGAGAATCTCGACGATCCGGGTGATCAGGTGATCGAGGATGCCCTGGATCGGGAAGTCAGTGATCATCGTGCGCGCGAAATCGCTGAGAACTGCCGACAACTTGTCGTCCTTGACCATTTCGACCAGCCCGGGGAACGAGCGTTACGACTTGTAACACTCAGCCGCGCCTGGTCCGGACGGAACGTCTACGACGTCAGCGACAAGACTAACTCAGTCGTTGGCCAAAAGATGGATGAGGCTCGAGGTATCCCAGCGTTTGCCGCCACGGGCGATCACCTGTGCATAGAACTGGTCGATGAGCGCCGTCATCGGCAACCGGGCCGAGTTGCGATTGGCCTCGCCGAGCACGATCGCCAGATCCTTGCGCATCCATTCCACGGCGAACCCGAAGTCGAACTCGCCGCGAGCCATCGTGCGCCCGCGATTCTCCATCTGCCAGCTCTGCGCGGCTCCGAAACGAATGACATCGACCACCTGATCGGGATCGAGACCCGCCTTCTGGGCGAAGTTGATGCCTTCGGCCAACCCCTGCACGACACCGGCGATGCAGATCTGGTTGACCATCTTGGTCAGTTGACCTGCCCCGGCACTGCCCATCAGCGAACTCGCCTTGGCATAGGCGGCCATGACCGGCTTGGTCAGCTCGTAGAAAGCGTCGTCGTCGCTGCCGCACATGATGGTGAGCTGGCCGTTCTCGGCGCCGGCCTGACCGCCCGACACGGGCGCATCCACGAAACCGACACCGAACTCGGCTGCCGCCTCGGCCAGCTCGCGGGCAACCTGCGCCGAGGCGGTCGTGTGATCGACCAGAACTGCACCTGCCTCTGCCCCGGCGAGGACGCCGTCGGGGCCGTACACCACCTCGCGCACATCGTTGTCGTTGCCCACGCAGAGGAACACGAACTCGACCCCTTCGGCGGCCTCACGCGGCGTCGGCGCGGCGCGATTGCCGTAGAGAGCAACCCACGCCAGGGACTTCTCGGGAGTGCGGTTGTAGACGGTGACCTGATGGCCGGCGGCAGCGAGATGACGAGCCATTGGCGCACCCATCACACCGAGCCCGACGAATGCGACAGTGCTCATCGGCCCAGTCTTGCCGGTCACGAGATCACGAACGTTCACTACGGCGGATCGGTGTGCCACCCGGGCATGCCGCGGCAATGATGAAGGGGTGATCGACCATCTCGTCTACGCCTCGGCAGACCTGCCGACTGCGTCAGCCCGCATTGCCGACCTCCTCGGGGTGGCGCCGACGCCCGGCGGCAACCATGTCGGCCACGGCACCTACAACGAGTTGCTGTCGCTGGGCGACACCACCTATCTGGAGATCATCGGCCCGGACCCGGCACAACCCGAACCCGCCGGGGGCCGGCCGTTCGGCATCGACCAACTCACCGCTCCCGCCCTGGTCGCCTGGTGCGTACGACCGCTGCGTCCGCTCCGCGAGGTTGTGGCCGCCGCCCGGGCAGTCGGCGCCGACTTCGGCGATGCGGCCCCGATGTCGCGCCGACGCCCCGACGGCGTGCTGCTCGAATGGAGTCTCACTTTTCCGCAACTCGACGGGCCGTTCGGTTGTGCGTTGCCGTTCTTGATCGACTGGGGCGAATCGGCGCATCCGACCGACTCGCTTCCGCAGGGGGTGCGGCTGCTCGGGCTGGACATCACGCATCCCAACCCAGAGTCGTTGCGTCCCGTGCTCGACGTCATCGGACTCGCCAACGAATGCACGGTGCACGCCGGAGAGCGACCGGCGCTGTCGGCCAGGATCGCCACTTCCCGCGGTGACGTCATCTTGTCAAGCTGAGCATCAGCTCGTCGATGACCGTCTCGGGCGTACGCGGGTGCATGAAGACCAGCCGGCCGACGGCCTCGCCCTTGTAGGTGGAGGGGGCGACGAATGCAATGCGTTTGGCGAGTAGATCGTTCGCCCACGCTCTCCACTCCTCGCTTGCCCAGCCGTCGCGCCGGAACAGCACGACGCCCAGTTCCGGCCGCATGATCAGTTCGGTCAGCGGCTCGGCGTCGAGTGCGTCGGCCATGGCCGCAGCAAGCTTGATGCCGTGGCGGATGGCTCGGCGATGTGCGTCGACACCGTGAAGCGCCAGAGCGAACCAGACCGGTAAGCCGCTGGCGCGCCGCGTCAACTGGTAGCCGAGGTCGCACGGGTTGTATGCGTCGTCGCTCGTACGCAACACGTCGATGTACGGACCGTGCTGTGTATGAACCTGCCGGGCGAGGGCCGGCTCGCGGTACACGAGCGCGCAGGATCCCGCTGTGGCGAACAGCCACTTGTGCGGGTCGACGATGAACGAGTCGGCGCGGTCGAGCCCGGCGAACCGTTCGTGCAGTTCCGGCAACAGGATCGTGGCGAGTCCGTAGGCACCATCGACATGTAGCCAGGCGTCGGTCTCGCCGGCGACATCGGCGCAGCCACTGAGGTCGTCGATCACTCCCGCGTTCGTCGAACCACCGGAGGCGACGATCATGCCGACGTCGTCGCGGTCACCGATGGCTGCCCGGAGCGCCGCGCCGGTCAACTGGCAATCGGGCCCTGTCGGGACCAACAGCGATTCGAGGCCCAGGATGTGGAGAGCGTTGTCGACCGACGCATGCGCAGTGTCTGCAACTGCGACGAGCCGACGATGCCCTGCACGGTGGCGGCCGACGGCCAACGCCGACAGATTGCCGATCGATCCACCACTCATGAAACATCCGCCGGCGCCGTTGGGCATGCCGGCCGCGTCGCAGAGCAACTCGATCACCTGGTTCTCGGCAGCCACCGCACCTGCGCCTTCCAGCCACGACTCCGCCGAGAAGTTCGCCGCCGACACGATGGCGTCCATCCACACGGTCGCTACCGAGGGCGACAGCGGGATGAAGGCGAGGAATCGCTCGCTGTCGAGACCGATGTTGTTGGGCGCGACGACCTGTTCGAACCGTTGCCAAGCTTCGTCGGCGCCGAGCCCGTGATCACTGATCGAACCGGAGAGCGCCGCTTCGAGGATCGGCTTGTTACCGATCACACCGATGGGCGAGTGACCGATGCGCTGCTTGATCCACTCGACGGCGCGTTCGGCGATGTCGCCGGCGGCGCTCTCGTTTCCGTGGAGTTCGTCGCTCACTCGGGGGTCACGTAGGCAGCGGTGATGCCGCCGTCGATGATGAGTGATTGGCCGGTCATCCAGCTCGATTCGTTGGATGCCAGAAACAGAGCGCCGTTGGCGATCTCCGTCGGTTCGCCGAAGCGACCCATGGGGATGTGCACGAGGCGACGATTCCGCTTCGCATCGTCGGACAGGAACTTGGCGAGCAACGGCGTCATGATCGGCCCTGGGCACAATGCGTTGGCGCGTAGGCCCTGGCGCGCGTAGATCACGGCGATCTCGCGGGTCATCGCCAGCACTGCGCCTTTCGACGCTGTGTAGGCAACCTGCGGTGTGGCGGCACCCATGTGGGCCACGAACGAGGCGACGTTGATGATCGACGCGGCGGCCCCGGACTGCGCCGCCGATTCGAGCATCGCCGGGATCGCGTACTTGCACCCCAGCAAGACTCCGAGAACGTTGATGTCCATCGTCTTCTGATACGTCGCCACCGATGTGGTGACGGGGTTGTCATCGTCACCGAGCATCACACCGGCGTTGTTGTACAAGACGTGCAAGCCACCGAAGGTCTCGACGGCGTGCTGCACTGCGGCCTCGATCGAACCTTCGTCAGTGACGTCACAACGTACGAAGCTGGCCTCTCCACCGGCGGCGGCAATTGCTTCGACCGCGTCGTCGCCGTCGGCCAGGTCGGCGATGACCACGCTTGCGCCTTCAGCAGCGAACAACTCGGCCCCCACGCGGCCCAAGCCCGACGACGCTCCGGTGATCAGAGCCACTTTCCCGGCCAGACGATTCATGGGGGGCTACGGTAGTTCACCGGCCAAACTGGAGATCGAATGACGACTTGGCGAGTGCTGACGTGGAACGTTCACGGTGCGGGTCGCCCGAACCTCGACGTCATCGGCGAGATCATCTCCGGCTACTCACCCGACGTCGTCGCCTTGCAAGAGGTGCAGCATCATCAAGCCCGTGGTCTGGCTCGTCGGCTCCACTGGCGTGCGCTCTGGACGCGCAAGCACTACCCCTATTCGCCGCTCGTTTGGCGGCGAACAGAGGGACTCGCTGTGCTGACTCCCCACGGGATCGATGAGATGCTCAGTGCTTCGATCTCACCGGGTGTGACGACCTGGACGCACCGACATCGAGTGGTGATGGCCGCCACGGTGTCGCGGTCCGGCGAACGGCTGCGAGTCGCCAACGTGCACCTCGCCACGCATGATGCCGATGAGCGGATTGCCCAGGCACGTCGAGTGGTTCCGATCATCGGCGATCGACGACCGGCCGTTGTGGCGGGTGATCTCAACGCGGCCGACGAGGTGGAGATCATCCGTGAGTTCGGCGTGCTGGGACTGGTCGATCCGGGCGGCGACTTCACCAGTTCGGCGATCGCCCCTCGTCAACGCCTGGACTACGTACTGGTTCCTGATTCGGCCACGGCCACCAGCAGTCTCACGCCGGCTGGTGGCGAACAGTGGAACGACGTCAGCGACCACCTTCCGGTCCTTGTGGCTTTCGACGTTTGACAGCGGGAGTTGTCACCCGGGCTGGAAGCTCTGAGTGGCTCCAGCGCGGTCGGGGTCGAGCAGTTCCATCGGGCTGCGACCTCCATCGACGTACCCGAGCGCATAGGCACCGACCTCGTAGCCGAGGAGGCGTTGTACTCGTTCCGGGAACTGGCGCACTTCCTCGAGGGTGTACGACAGATACTGGTTCTCCTCCTGACGCAGCCAGCCCAGCACGTAGTCGACGTTGATTCCGGTGCGTACCCGTTCGCTGCGATTGGCACCGCCTCCGTGGTAGGTCGAACCGAGGTACAACACGACCGAACCCCTCGGCATCTCTGCGGGTAACGACTGCTCGTACGCGAACCGGGTTCCATTCGGAAGGCGGTGGCTGTCGGGCACGACGCGAGTGGCCCCGTTGCCGTCGGTGAAATCGTCGAGCGCCCAGATCGTGCTGACCTCGACATCGACATCGGCCGGAAACGGGAAGAAGTCGAAGCACCATTGATCGCGATGCAACGTCTGCGGTGGCGAGTCAGGACCGATCGCGATCGACTGTGTGAGATGCAACTGGAACGTGGTCTTGTCGGCCCACAATGAGCGATCGACGACGTCGAGGATCAATGGATGGGCAACCATCGCAACGCTCGAAGGACAACGGGTGAGCAGTGCGCCGGTACGACGCGTGTTTCGGCCGGAGAAGTCGTCGCCTCCAGTCGGAGTGTCCTCCAACCAGGGTTCCAACTCGGTAGCCACGCGATCGCAGAGCACTACGTCAGCAAGGCATTCGACGATGACGACGCCGTGATCGCGGAGCACGGCGCTGACTTCTTCAGCGGATGCCTCCGCCGTGAGACGCTGGATCTGTTGCCCCGACATGCACCGACTCTACGACGCACACCGCCCCTCGCTGTGACGATGGTCCCAGCTCAGAAGGTAAACCCTCAATTAGGATGACCACCGATGAGCGATAGTGCAATCGACCTATTTGCGGTCGTGACACTTGTTAGGTCGTCCGGCTGTGTCGATATTGAAACAACGGTGATCCTCTTGGCGTCGGCACCCGGCGAAGCCCAGGCGGTGAGGAGTGTCAAATGACGGAGCACGACAATCGACTGAATGACGACGAGGCCCACGACCTGGCCCTCCGGCACGTTGCCGATCTACTCGGCTCGAATGCCGTGCCGGAAGTCGCATGGGACGGCGACCATCATCTGCAAGGCCACCTCGACGTCGCCGGTCACCACATGGTGCTGATCGCAACCCGCACTGCCGATCGCTGCCCGCTGCTTCTCACCGACGAAGACTGGGACAGCCTGCGTCGCACTCACTGCCTCGTGGCCTGACGTTACATACTTGAGGTATGCCAGCTGAATCAGCGTTGGGCGCTGCCGTCCGACTGACCATTGCCATGGAGGCCGCTGCTGCGCTGGCTGCCCGCATCCGAGTCGACAACGAGGGACTGGATATCGCCCCGGAAGTCCACTCGTTGCTCGACGCCATCGCCACCGAGTTGGCCGATGACGCCGATCACATCGGGGCAGCCGGCCCACCGATCGTCGGCATGGTGCGGGCGTTCATCCGCCAGAGCACGGAACTGATCGAGAACCCAGGACGGATCGGCGATTGGGGCGAAGTCGACGAGGCCGTGCTGCAAGGTGTGGGCCGGCTGTCGATGGCGATCGTCGACGCGTTCAAGGTCGCGGCCGAGTCGTTGACCGGCCTCGGCGATCGACTGTCGCAGCCCGGCAGCACCTTCCTCGACGTTGGCACGGGCACCGGTTGGCTGACGATCGCCACCGCCCGCGCGTTTCCGGCGGCGCATGTCACCGGGATCGACATCTTCGAGCCGGCGCTGCAACTGGCCCGGCGCAACGTGGCCACCGAGGCCATGACGGATCGAATCGAGTTGCGGGTCAAAGACGCCGTCGAACTCGACGGCGGTGAGACCTACGACGCCATCTGGCTCCCCCTCCCCTTCATGCCGAAGTCGATCGTCCCTCAAGCGATCGCCGCCGCCGTGACAGCGCTTCGGCCGGGTGGCTGGCTGTTGCCCGGCACCTTCGCCGGTCCCGGCGATCGGCTGTCGAACCTGTTGGTCGATCTGCGCACGGTCCGCTCCGGCCGTCACCCGTGGAAGGCGAGTGAGCTCATCGAGTTGATCGGCGCCCACGGTCTGCTCGACGCACACGAAGTTCCCCGAACCTGGTCGGCACCCGTTCGCTTGTACGCGGGCCGGCGGGTCAGCACCTAGCCACGGCAAGCACCGCATGACCCACCGGTGTGGAGTGCGTCAAGGCACCCAGGCGCGCCGGAAACACTCCACATGACCGGTGTGGAGTGCGACGAGGCACCCAGGCGCGCCGGAAACACTCCACATGACCGGTGTGGAGTGCGTCGAGGCACCCAGGCGCGCCGGAAACACTCCACATGGCTGCTAGATGCGTTCCCAGTAGCGACGCAACTCCCAGTCGGTGACTGTCTGGTTGAAGGCCTGCCACTCCCCCTTGGCCATCGTCAGCAGGTGGTGGTGCACCTCCTCGCCGAAGCACTCCTTGGCGATCGCCGACCCTTCCCACAGGGCGATCGCATCGGGCAGGTTCCAGGGGATCCGGCCGATACTCGTGGCTTCGTAGCCGTTGCCCGCGTACGGCTCGCCGAGCGGCAGCTTGTTGCGAATCCCGTAGAGACCTCCGGCGATCTGACCGGCGAAGGCGAAGTAGCTGTTGGCGTCGCTCCCGGGGATTCGGCACTCGACACGACAGCCCTTGCCGTGCCCCACCTTGCGAAAC